>CAYTAQ010000092.1:0-16103 GCA_964435695.1 uncultured Desulfobacterales bacterium
TCAATGCCCAGGTACCCATGTCCGAATTCCTTTCATATGCACCGGATCTCAGGTCCATGACCGGAGGACGCGGTATATATACCATGGAGTTCTCCCATTATGATGAAGTGCCGGCGCAATTGTCGGAAAAAATCATCGAGCAAATCAACAACGAATAAAAATTGCTACGCAATTTTTATATACCAAAAAAGCGCAATGAACATTTCGTGTTCATTGCGCTTTTTTATTTTATTTTTTCGTTCCCATGCGTGAAAATGCGCCATTCCGGCAAACAAGACTGTTTCATCTTTTTTTCTTTGAAAATGAGAGAGCGACGCGATTCCATGCTTCCTCATTGGATATCGAACAACTGGATTCCGGATCTCATCCCAAAAAAGCGGGATTCGTCCGGAATGACGGCTTTTGCGAATTGTGACACAGTCTCTCTACGGCCGGAATGACACGTCGCATAGCGACAATTATAAACTTTTCTTCGCCTAAAGGCGAGGGGTTTCAACCATCCCCGAAAGGGACACTAACGGGCTAAACGGGCTAACGGGCCGACGGACCGACGGATAAGCATTGCTTGCACGGTGCATATCCCTCCCAGAAGGCTTGCCATGCACTGTTGAATTCAATTCGATTGTGTTTCCCGATGCGTTTTCCAAATGAACAACCAGGCAAATGAAACCGCTTCGTGTTTTTATTGCCGATATAAGCCTTTTCTCGAGCGGTCCATTGTCCCCATATCCCGCGCTTCTCCATCATGGCCGTCCGTTGCGCTTTCAACAATAGCTCATGCTGCCTTGTGTTCGGTGGTATACACAGATAATACGCGTATCCCTCAAGCAGCAGCAACCGGTTAATAAAATTATTATCCTTATCAAAAACATACGCCAGCAGTCGATCATATGCGTCTGTTTTCTCCCGGTCATATACCAAGTAGATCTTTTTTTTATTGATTATCTTTTGATTGTAGTCTCTGGCGGCGTATCCGAAGGCCTGCGCCTTGTTCTCTTTATGAAAAATTTCAGGCGCATCAATTCCGATGTAGCGCAGATGTCTATTGTTTTCCAGGATAACGGTATCTCCGTCGATGACATATTTCACATGGAAGGCATCCAAGGCGGATGCTTTAGCGGGGAATATTAGAATGCAGAGTAATAATAAATAGATCCGATATTGCTTCAATTTTTTCCT
Organism: uncultured Desulfobacterales bacterium; assembly: GCA_964435695.1. Classification (GTDB taxonomy): domain Bacteria; phylum Desulfobacterota; class Desulfobacteria; order Desulfobacterales; family B30-G6; genus CAYTAQ01. Next base: position 1,180 of record CAYTAQ010000092.1, read on the forward strand.
TTTCCGCGCGTTTTGGGTTTTAAGCATTTTTAAATTAAATTTATTTTCTAAGCTAAAACCTAAATCTTAAAACCAAATACCTGATGAATTCTCCTTTTTGTGAATTCATCAATGTTCAACCCCATCCTATACGCTTAGACCACAATGAACGACCGCGCTGTCATCAAGCATTTTGGGCAGCCCCCCAAATTCAATGGGCAAATAGCCCATGGTTTTTTGCCAAACTTCATCATCCTCCATGCAGAAGTAAATGCGTGTATTGGGTGCGGCTTGACGAATCCAGGATACGATTTTTTGATATATCCGGATCCGCAGGGGTTTAAAGTAGCGCATCTTCCCATCAAGACCCGGAATAAATTCGCCATAAACAATCTTGGATCGGGGGAATCGTTTTTGAATAATCTTTTTCAATGAAGGCATGAATCGAAATGTTCCCAAGCTGATCCAAACAATATTTTCCGGAGACACGTGTGCAAAAAGTTGATGGATAACCTCTTGATAATCTTTTTCGCATCCCTCGTACAGGATGATGGGATCAAAATGAAAGGCCAACGGGTAACCCCAGGATTCACAACGCTTGGCGGCCGCCAGTCTTGCAAGGAGCGGCGTTGTATGGCGTTCTTCGCTTTGCATTACTGCGTTTGTGTTCAAAGACCATGAAACAATGGTTTTTCTCCGATGTTTTAATGAGCGCAGCACATCAATGGCAACCGTTTTGGTCTTGAGTTCTAATACCGCGCGGCGCTGACCTGCAAACCGGTGAACAAGCTTTGGTGTCAAATCGGTCCATTTTTCCCATATCAAACTGTCCGTGAATTCACCGGTTCCAACCCTTGAAATACTGTTTAAGGAAAAAAAAGTATCCAGCTCGTCAAACAGTTCCGCATGGTTTACAAAATATTGCAGGACCGGCGGATGAAAATAGGACTGCAGGATACAATAGGAACAATCCATGGTGCAGAATGATCCGATATGAAGAATTTGGTAACCACAGCAGGTATAATCGCGGGTCCCGGGACAATCTTTAATGAATGCACCTTTATTCCCTTTTAAGACAAGAACGCGTTTCCCTTTTTGGATTGGGTCCTCGGAATCGGCTAGCGCCTCAAACACAGGCAACATGTTATCGACAATCTTGCACGGAACACCAAGCTTTGATTGAATGGCCTTCACCTCCGGCAAATCGCTGACATCCCGTTCGATAATTAAATCTGAAATCTGCATGGCATTACTTTCACCTTGACACTTTAAAAACATTTTATCATATATACAAGGAAAATCCTAGGACATTTTATGGTCAACGACAGTATTAAAAACAAACGTTTGGTGGGGCTGTTTCTTCTGGGTTGCATGGTATTCAATTATCCCCTGCTCTCTTTGTTCAACCTCAAGCGCATGTTCTACGGCCTCCCGTTGTTTTATCTTTACATTTTTACAGTATGGTCTGTAATGATCATACTATTGATCGTTGTAACCAATCATTCGAGCACGCAGCACAAACCGCCAACATAGTATATAACGAAGCCTTGGAGAAAGCCTGGGCATGCCCGCGGACAGGGCTTCTGCCGTCAGCCGGGGTCGAAATATAGAAGTCAGAAGACAGAAACTGAAAAAAAAGACACATGCTGCAAGCCGAGACCATCTTTTTCTTTTCTTTTGCCTACATCTGCCTCCTTTTCGCCATTGCTTATTACGGCGACAAAAGAGCTGATGCAGGCACCAGCATCATCAGCAATCCATACATCTACGCACTCTCCTTGGCTGTTTACTGTACCGCCTGGACATTTTACGGCAGTGTCGGACGCGCAGCAACATCCGGCCCAAATTTTTTGACGATTTACATCGGTCCCACACTCATGTTCGCATCCGGTTGGTTTGTCCTTCGCAAAATCATCCGCATCAGTAAAACCCATCGTATTACGTCCATTGCGGATTTCATTGCATCCCGCTACGGCAAGAGCCCGACCCTTGGCGGATTGGTGTCCATCATCGCCGTCATCGGAATCGTACCCTATATTTCCATACAGCTCAAAGCCATATCCAAAAGCATCTCCTTGCTGATCAAGCAACCTAGCGGTGCGATGGACGTTCCGATATTGAGTGACACCACTTTTTATGTTGCGCTGATTCTGGCGGTATTTTCAATTCTTTTTGGCACGCGTAACCTGGATGTCACTGAAAGGCATGAAGGCCTGGTGGCTGCCATCGCATTCGAGTCCGTTGTCAAACTGGCGGCTTTTCTAGCGGTGGGCACATTTGTCACATACGGCATTTACAGCGGCATCGGCGATCTGATTAAAAAAGCCGCAGCGATTCACAATTTTGACCACCTGATCAGCATGGGCACTGAACCCGGAGTCTATGCCAACTGGGGTTTTCAGGTTTTTATTTCCATGATGGCCATATTGTGCCTCCCGCGGCAATTCCAGGTGGCTGTTGTCGAAAATGTCAACGAAGAGCACTTGAATAAGGCTATATGGCTTTTCCCACTCTATTTGCTTGCCATCAATATCTTCGTTCTGCCGGTAGCACTTGCCGGTCTGCTCCATTTTCCGGGAAATATATTGGACCCCGACACGTTTGTCCTCTCATTACCCATGTCGGAAAATCGATTCGTTTTGACGGTGTTTGTTTTTGTCGGCGGGATTTCAGCGGCCACCGGCATGGTTATCGTCGAAACCATTGCCCTGTCCACCATGATCTGTAACGAGCTGGTCATGCCGCTCCTGCTAAGACTCTCTTTTTTAAAGTTTACCCAGAGAACCGATTTGAGCAGTGTATTGCTGACTATCCGCAGAGGCAGCATCATCGCGGTTCTCTTGTTGGGCTATTTTTACTTTCGCTTCACCGGTGAATTCTTTACGCTGGTATCCATCGGATTGATATCCTTTGTTGCCGTAACGCAGTTTGCCCCGGCCATATTAGGCGGCATTTTCTGGAAAGGCGCCACCCGCCCAGGCGCCATTTGCGGCCTTGTTTGCGGTTTTATCATCTGGCTGTACACCCTGATTCTACCCCATTTCATTCAAGCCGGCATTCTGCCTCCCGGTTTTGAAACAGAGGGACCCTTTGGAATTGCATTTTTAAAACCTTACGCGTTGTTTGGGCTGAATGTTTTCGGTGAAATCGAGCATTCGGTTTTCTGGAGCATGCTGTTCAATATCGGGACCTATGTGGGTGTATCCATCTTTACACACCCTTCCGCCATCGAACATACGCAAGCCGCACTGTTTGTCGATGTTTTTAAATATTCGGCCGAAAAAGAAGAAACAGTCATGTGGCGGGGCACAGCCTCATTGCCCGATTTGAAATCCCTGTTAACCCGTTTTATCGGGAAAAATAAGACAGAGGAAGCGCTCGTTGCATATGCTGAGAAAAGTCATATCAATTGGCGCAAAGATATCATTGCCGATGCCGGGCTGGTCTCATATATAGAAAAATTATTGGCCGGCGCCATCGGTTCCGCATCCGCAAGAGTCATGGTCGCAACAGCGGTTAAAGAAGAACCGTTCGGCATCGACGAAGTCATGGACATCCTCGATGAAACCCGTCAGGCCATTGCATACAGTCATGAATTGGAAAAAGCCACTGCTGAGTTAAAAGCGGTTAATATCCGCTTGAAAGAGCTGGATCGTTTAAAGGACGACTTTATTGCCACGGTTACCCATGAATTGAAGACCCCCCTCACATCGGTACGCTCGGTCACCGAGATTTTGCACGACAACCCGGATATAGACCTTAAGCAACGTCAAAACTTTTTGGGTATCATCGTCAAGGAAAGCGAGCGTTTGACGCGCTTGATTACTCAGGTATTAAGTTTCCAAAAAATGGAAGCAGGCAATACGGATTTGGAATTTTTAAAGGTTGATCTAATTGATATTATAAAAGAATCGATCATTGCATCCAATCAACTGCTTCGTGAAAAAGAGATTCAGCTACACCTGGACCTGCCTGATCACCCCCCCATGATCGCTGTAGACCATGACAAGCTGATCCAGGTGATGATGAATCTCATCTCAAATGCCGCTAAATTTTGCACACCAGGAAAAGGCGAAATCACCATCCGTCTCAGGGTACAAAACCAGGCGTTAAAAGTGGATGTCATTGATAACGGTATCGGCATCAGTAAGGCTAATCAAAACGTTATTTTTGAAAAATTCAGGCAAGTACGACATAAACATGCCGGCCGTCCTAGCGGCAGCGGCCTCGGGCTGCCGATCGCAAAACAAATTATCGAACTTCATAAAGGCAGAATATGGGTAGAAAGTGAGCCAGGCAAAGGGGCTGCCTTTTCATTTACGCTGCCGATTTAGTATTTCAACCGTGCGTAATATGTCTTTTCGGAGGCTTCACGCACCGCCTTTAATGTCCGCAACCCCATGCTCTCAAGCAGCGGAATCAACTTCAGGAAAATTTCACCGGTTATCAGGGCATCCCCCATGGCCGTGTGCCGATCATGAATTTCAACACCCAATCTGCCTGCGATGACTTCCAGGCTGTGGTCGTCCTGGTTGGGATGCACAACCGCAGAAAGGAGCAGCGTATCCAGAACCGGGTTGATGAATCGAATGCCGGTTTGCGTCTCGCAGGTCTGGAGCATGCGCATGTCAAATGCTGCGTTGTGTGCCACAAGGATGGTGTCGTCAGCAAATTGGTAAAACATGGGCAGAATTTTATCAATGCCGGGCTGGGACCGCACCATCTCGTCATCAATCCCGTGAATTTTTGTAGACTTGGCCGGTATGTCCCGCTGAGGGTTGACCAACCGATCGAAGAACTCCTCTTTGAGCATACGCAGCTTTACAATGCGCACGGCTCCAATGGATATGATCCGGTCACCCGCCCTTGGATCCAACCCGGTGGTTTCCGTATCGAACACGGTAAAGGCCAGGTCCATCAGTTGGCGGTGATCCAGATCCGGGTTTTGTCCTGGCTGGTTGAACAGATCAAAATTATAGAATTCCGGCCGATTTTCCGGCAAAACAGCGACATGTCGAGCGATATCCGTTTCATAAGAGCGGTAAACGGGCAGGTAGAGGCGCAGACAGGAACGGTTTTCAACAGCCCGATCCACATAAGACCAGACTTCCGCTGAATGGTGTTCGAGCACTTCCTTGAGATACAACGGCAGCCCCTCATGGTCGATGTGCAGTTCCTTGGCTTCCCATTTCCTCAATTGTTCTATTTTTATCGGCCTGCCCTGCCAGACGATATCGATGTGCGCAAAGGTGTCCGTAGTTGAATGGCTGCAGGAAAAATCCAACTGCGCCGACGCCTTGCTGATGTGCTCAAGCAGAAATAAAAGGATGAGCGTCATCGTATAGATATCGACCTTGACCCACCCTTCTTCTGCGCTTTTTTCGATCTTCAGGGTGATATTCAGCAGTTTCTCTGCCTTCTTTTTAACCGTTTCGAGGAGCTTGGTCGTCGAGACAGGCTCAAGCGGCCACAGCTTTTTGAACTGCCGGAAGGTTTCATCCATTTCGTGTTGAACCAGATGTCCCAGTTCCGTGGATTCCTGCTGGATGATTTCCGTTAAACGTTTAAATCTAGACGTATCCATTCCGGGATGTTCAACAATGATGTCGATGGCGGATCGTATGCCGGCAAGTGAGTGGCGGATTTTATCCTGAAACGACCGCAGCAAAAATTCCGCCCGGGCTTCGGTTCTCAAGCCCTGTGTGATATCGTTGAAAATGATGATGAAACCTGAAAATTTTCTGCGGGTGGTCAAAATGGGAACGGTTTCCGCTCGTAAAAGCCGGTTGCCTTTGGCAGTCAGCACAAAGCTTGCGACAGCGGTGTCTTCGTTGCGATCGAGCCGTGCATGCATTTCCTCCAAGGCATGCTGGATGATATTTTTGTCGATCAGGCTGAAAATGGAACGCCCGATTCCCAGGAATCGTTGTTCCTCATAACCGGTGGATGGATCACCCGCAGCACCGGTATCGGCTGCCCGATAACCCACCGCAATCTGTTCATCAAAAAAACGTTTGGCTTGTGTGTTGTATAGGATGATCTGGCCTTCCCTATTGCAGATGAGGACCGCTTCCGGTAATTCTGCCATGATAGCAGCGAGTATATTTTTTTCTTCCTCCAGCTCTTCCTTGGCGATATTGATACGTTCTGAAACACTGCTTTTCAGTGCTTTATACTTTTCAGCACCGGTATTGATCTTCTCTACCAGGTGCATGAAATCCCGGCTTCCTTCAATATCGATACGATGAGACGGATTGGCGGAATAAATAAGTTCGACCTCTTCCGACAGTTTGCTTATGGGAATGATATATACCCGAAAGACCCAGTCGATCATAAAACCGAGTCCGGCGAAAAGGAGAAATCCCGCCGAAAATATGTAGATAAAGTACTGGGTGAAAATATCCTTGAGGAGTTGTTCTTCAGGGGGTGCTAACTGGTGCCAGAAGAGGATAGCCAGGACAAAAATGACCAGAACGCTAAAAATAGCTGAAACAACGACAAACCAGCTAAACTTATTTTTCGTTTTCATCTTTATTCTTCAAGAAGCCTTTTGACACAGTCTATGATTTGCTTGTTGGAAAATGGCTTGGTAATATATTCATCCGCACCTAGAACCATTCCCTTGGCAATATCAACATCACGTCCTTTGGCAGTCAAGAAGATTATTTTTGTATCCTTCCAATCCGGGTTAAGTCTGAGGATTTCACATACTTCATAACCGTCTATTCCCGGGAGCATGATATCCAACAAAATAAGATCGGGCCGGTATTTCGATACGGATTCCAGGGCTTCCTCGCCGCTTTGAGCAATAAGAACGCGATATCCGCTCTTCTCCATCAGAAACTGCAGGGGAACAATGATATTCGGTTCGTCGTCGACAATCAGAATTTGCTTTGGCATGGAGATCCCTTCACGTCACACACACCATGATGATCAAGAAGCGTTCAGAAGAACGTTTTAAAGGCATACCTTGATAGCAAATGCTATTTTTTGTGTGAAAAAAAGCCCGAAACAGCTAAAACTTCAGAAGCGGTATTGCAACAAGTTCCACAAAAACAAAGGAGATAAAGGCGAGAACCGCTACAACCAGGGTGCCAATGTAGTAGTTGTTGAGCTTGTGCTTGCGTCCTTCAACAGGATCCAGAAAAACTTTTCTGCCGCATTTGCTGCAATAATCTCTTTCTTTTTCAGACCTAAACAAATGACCGCAATCACACTTTAATGCATGGGATGTCATCGCTGAGATACTCCCTTAAATTTAAATTCTCCGCCGCTTGCTGAACGGAAGAATTTCAAGTTTTTATTATCTTAAATCTGTTTTCTGATAAGGTAATGCTTCCGGCCGAAAAAGACCATTTGCCTCCTTCCGGCCGGAAGTTTATCATCTACAAGGAATTATTAACCAAAGATGCCGATTCCAAATGCTGCCGTCCACAGGATCGAGAACCCGACAAGTACAATCATCCAAATATCTTCTTTTTTCATGATATGCGTCTCCTATGAAGATTTTTTTAGGCTTCTTTGACCACGATCATGGTCTCTTTCTCAGCCCGTTCGATCTGGGTTTCGGTTGTGGTTGCCATTTCTGCCTTAAAGCAAAGCGCCCACATCATGACGATGCCGACAATCCACCAGGCGATCTGCCAGGACCATAGCGGGGGGAAACCCGCAAAGGAAAATGCACTGTTTCCCAGGATACAGGCCGGCCCGATGGCAAAGAAGTACCAGACCGGAACAAACACCTTCATGACCTTGCGCCATTGTTTGCCTGATTCGCTGGGTGCATCGATATCGTCAAGGAACGTACGCACCTCGTTTTGTCGCTGGATGGTCTCTTCCTTATCCTTGATACCAAGTCCTCTGCAGAGATACGCCACCACAAGGCCCACAAATGTGCCCCAGAAGGCGCAGTGCATTGAAAGCGGGTATCGCCACACATAAAAGGTGAGAAAAACCGCTACCATGCCTGCAAGTACGCCGAGGGTCGCTCCGATGCTCGGGAATTTGAAACCCCAGATCACTCCCATCAGCATGACGTACATGACAAACCCGAAAGCAGTTGCCAGCGCACCTAGAATAACCAGCGCGGCCGTGGATGTCAAGCCGACCCAGAGTGCCGCAATGGTAACAGCCGTGGCCAGAATGCGGTTGACCCAGATCTGCTCGGAATGGGAAGCTTCCTGTTTTTTAATATAACGCCAATAGACATCACGCAGCAGAATCGAGCCGCCGGTGCCGATGTAGGGCGCCGCCGTGGAGTGAATGGCGGCAATGGCCCCCATGAAAACGATGCCCAGGGCGAACCCCGGCAGGAACTTGGTCATCAACATGGGCACAACGTCGGAATCCCTGGTAAAAGACATGATCCCCTGAAGCTCGAGCACTTTCGCACCCATGCCCTGGAAGGCTGTGAAGAAGAAAAGTGCAAAACCGACGACAAATGTCGACATAAAAGCCTGCTGCCATGCCAGCGGTTTGGGATTCTTGATGCCGAAGGTCCACATGGTGAAAGCCGGTGAAGACTGGATACCCATGAGGGAAAACATGTAGGTCAGACACATGACGGCGGTCCATGCGGTTTCGCCTTTTGCACCGCCCAGGCCCCAATTGATCACGCGGGGCACCTCAAGTTGTCTGGGGCCGAGTTTGGCGATTTCTGCGGAAAAATGACTCCAGCCACCCATTTGGGCCAGACAATAGGCACCCAGCACAATGATACCGCCCACCAGCAGGATAAACTGGATCACACCGACCCATGTACTGGCCTTGAGACCACCGGTGCAGACGTAAAACCAGACGATAAACGCCATGAAGATGGCGCCGAAGGTCACCGGCACACCGGCCACGTAATGAAAAAGCGCCGCCGATGCCATGAGTTGGACCGCGGAATAAAACATGGAATAAAGAAACGCCGTCAACACCGCCAGCCAGCGAACGGCTTCAGTGTTGAAGTAATACGCATACATATCGCCCGGCGTAATAAAACCGTAGCGTTTGCCCAACAACCATGTTCTTTTCGAAAAGAAGGTTCCGGTGATCGGAATCGTGAGAACATAGAAAGAGGCAAAGGCATACGCAAGGCCGTCACGCCAGATCAGACCCGGGTGCCCGATGAAGGTCCACCCGGAAAATGAGGCCGCCGTTGCCGCCATTAAGAAGGCAAAGAATGGGATCGAACGTCCGGCGATAGAGTATCCGGAGGAGGTTTTTTCCGTAAAGTACCCTTTCAGCCCCCAATAAAAACAATAAATAATATAGATGCCTAGAAAAACATAGACCCAAGTATTTCCACCCATAATTGTTTCCTCCTGTGTTAACCGCCAGTAATTAGACGAAGTTACTGCTAAAGGTTATTTCGTATGTTGGCACCGTCAGGTTTCCTGAATCACCTCCTTTCACCTTTGGGTGTGTGTAAGATATTAATGTTGCATTTTGAAAACCATCGGCAGCGTGACACCCCATGGGGTCGACCACCGGATGTCACGCCGCCTTTGTAAAAAAATCAACCTTGAACCATCTTCTTGATGTTTGTAACTATTTCCGGATTGGCGAGCGTTGTAACATCCCCGACATCGGCATTGTTGGAGATGGACCCCAGAACCCGGCGCATGATTTTGCCGGAACGGGTCTTGGGCATATCCTGCACGATCCAGACATTTCTCGGCTTGGCGATCTTGCCGATTTCAGAGCAGATAGCATCGGATATTTTTTTGGCCAATGCCTCGCTGGCTTTAAACCCTGGCTTGAGCGCAATATAGAGATCCGGTTCTCTACCTTTGATTTCATGTGCAACCGGCACAACAGCGGCTTCCGCAACTTCTTCCACCACCAGGGCGGCTGATTCGATTTCCTTGGTGCCCAGACGGTGGCCGGATACGTTGATCACGTCGTCGATTCGCCCGAGAATACGGAAATAGCCGTCCTCTGACTCAACGGCTGCGTCGCCGGTCAGGTACGGCCAATCCTGCCACCGCTTGCTGTTGGGATCCTTGCAGTACCTGGCATAATAAGTGTCCACAAAGCGTTGCCGGTCTCCCCAGATCGTCTGAAAACCACCCGGCCAGGGGTTCTGAATACAGATATTGCCCGCTTTCCCGGCGCCATGCTGCATTATCTCGCCCTCGTCATCGTAAATGATGGGATGAATGCCCGGCATGCCCGGACCGGCACTACCCGGTTTCATGGGTTTGATGGCCGGCAGGGTGCTGCAGAGAAACCCGCCGGTTTCGGTCTGCCACCAGGTGTCGACAATAATCGCCTCCCCTTTTCCAACCTCTTTGTGGTACCATTTCCACACCGCCGGTTCGATGGGCTCGCCCACCGTGGTCATGTGCTTGAAGTGATACGTGTATTTTGCAGGTTCGTCTGGACCGATTTTTCTCAATGCGCGAATCGTGGTGGGTGCGGTGTGGAAAATATTGACATCCAGGTCCTGAGCGATGCGCCATGCCCGGCCTGCATCCGGATACGTGGGCACCCCCTCATAAACCACCGTGGATGCACAGATTGCCAGCGGTCCATAGACAATATAGGAATGACCGGTAATCCATCCGATATCCGCCATGCACCAGTAGACATCTTCCGGATGGATATCCTGCACATACTTGGATGTACCGGCAACATATGCCAGATAGCCGCCGGTGCTGTGCTGACACCCCTTGGGTTTACCGGTGGTACCGCTGGTATACATCAAAAAAAGCGGTGCTTCGGCAGGCATGGGAACCGGATCGATTCTGGCGCCGTAATAGTCCTTGAGAACATCATTGACAAAATAATCACGGCCTTCCACCATGGGTGTCGGGCTGGATGCTGTACCCGGGTACCGTTGCCACACCAGCACCTTATCCACTTTTTGACCGTCTTTTTCAGCCAGTTCGCAAGCGATGTCCGCATTCTGCTTGTGGTCGATGAGTGTCCCGTTTCGATAATAGGCATCCGTTGTAATGAGCACCCGGCTGTTGGAGTCGACAATTCTGTCGGCACAGGCTCTTCCGCTGAAACCGCCGAAAACTTGCGAATGAATGACGCCGAGGCGCGCGCATGCCAGCATGGTAATGGGCAGTTCCGTCAGCATCGGCATATGCAGAGTCACCCGGTCTCCGGCTTTCAAGCCGGCAAAATCGCGCAACAGCGCTGCAAACTCGTTCACCCTTACATACAGTTCCTGATAGGTGACATGGTCATATTTTTCTCCCAGGGGCTCGGGAACAAAGTGAATGGCTGTTTTGTTTTTATTTTTCGCAAGGTGCCTGTCGATACAATTGTAACTCGCATTAATTTTTCCACCGACAAACCACTTCCAACAGGGTGCATCACTGGTATCCAGCGTGGTGTGCCAGTATTCATCCCAGTCCAGCAGATCCGCATACTCCTTGTAGCAATTGGGGAAATTATCCAGGCTGAACCGATCGTAGACGGCCGGATCGGTCATGTTGGCCTGAGCCACAAACTTATATGAAGGATAATAATAATCCTCTTCCCCCCAATGAACAGCTATCTGCGCTTCCGATGTCTCAACGACTTCTTTTTCCGCCATATTTAACCTCCTTCAATTAAGTTGATTTTAAGCCAAAAGGCTTTCTAAAAAATGTTCCTTCCACCCCGAATAACTAAATCGTCAGTTCTCTAAGGTTTTTCTTTGATACCACGAGAAAATATTTCAAAGGCCGTTTCCAGCGTATTCTTCAAGTAATCTTTGTCCGGATCGATGACATTTTTACTGGTTTCCCACAAAACAACACCTGAAAACAAAGCCCATATGATATCCGCCATGGCATTTGGGTGCCGGTCGATGAAAATATTTTTATCAATCCCCTCCTGAAATAATTTCACCATTTCACTGAGAGATTTTTTGGATAATCTTTTAATTTCTAAAAGGAGTTCCGGCGTAAGGTTTTTCAGCGTCTCGCTTGATTGCAGGTGGAACATGTTGATTAAGGTCATCGAATCAAATTCATATGCATCGTACATGGCTTCCTTAAGAATATCCAACCGTTCGTCAATGCTTTTGACCCTGTCGTTGTTTAAATGTTCCAGACGGATGAGAAGGTATTGAAGAATTCTTAAAGACAGGGAGGCATACAACTCATCTTTATTCTTAAAATAGAGATAGAGGGTTCCCGGGCTCAACTCGGCTTCCTGGGCGATATCTTCCATGGTGGCCTTATTAAAGCCCTTTTCCGAAAATACGCGTTTGGCCGCGACAATGATCTGCTGCCGCCGCCTTTCACGCTCCCTTTCTTTCCTCTCGAGGATGCCCATATTTCATTTTCTGAATATAATTTATTCGATGTAGTGATTTATAATTTTTATTTTCAATTTGTCAAGAAAAATTTCTTCAATAGTTAAACGGCATAAAACATTTTGGATCACCTCAGAACAAAGCTTCGGAACGTTCTTCTGATAAACGCGCTAACTTGCTGATTTTTTAACGCATTGGAGTGATGAAGTATTGGAGTATTGGAGTGCTGTAAGGATCAAAAAGAATGAAGCACCACGCCGCGAGCGGCTGGGGTATTCGGAAGGTAAATAAAAATCGAGGCTATCGGATCAATACTCCAACACTCCAATACTCCAGTTGTTCCAGTTTAAAGCAGTTATTTTGTATCGAGCAGGTTGGCAAGGAGGGGATTTTGGATAACTTGGTTGAGCGTCTTTAAATGAAATTCCAATTCTTTTAAATCCCGAAAGGAGATGTGTAACGTGAGAGAATCGCCTTCAAAGAAGTCGGCCGGCCTCAATGATATCCGATTCCCCAGTTTTATTTTATTCAGCGAATCGAAAAACTGTTGTTCCGCAGAATAAAGATGAGGATATCGCCTTTTTTTTAGAAAATTCCGCAAGCTTTTTGTTTTCTGTGTTCGATCAATATCGCGATCCGATAAAATATTCTGAACATCCCTTGATGCCAATAACCGGTCGATGGCAATACCGTCTCGAATCGAAATTTCTTCTATGTTGGTAAGCAATTCTTTTTGTTTGTTGCGGCTTAAGCTCAGTTCATTAAAAATATTTAGAAATGCACGACCTTCATTTTCCTTCAGACTACCGAGCTTAAGTGCCATGTCCATTGAAATTTGATTGTTTAAAATGCCGTCCTGCATGGGACCGGACAATCGTTGTATTTTTTGGATTTTTTTGATGAGCGCTAAATTTTCCGGCAAGCCGAGCGATTTTGCAATGTTTTCTATTTTCGATGGCCCTTTGATAAAATACCCCAATAAATTGAGAGCACGGGCTGTCTCGATGAGATTCAACTCCCGCTGGAAGCTGTTTTCGGCAATGGCTATTTGCGCACGAGACAGAGGCGCTAGTGCATCATCTAAAACTCCTGCATGTAGCCGTTCGAATTTCAAATTTTTGCAGGCGGCAATCCGTCGGAATCCTGAAATAACGATATATCCCGAGTTTTTCCGAGAAAGCAGGGGGGGGGTGATGAGGCCCAGATGTTGAATCGATTCAGTAAGGCGGGTTAAATCTTTATCAATCGAAATCTTGAACGTCTGATCCTGAAGATCGATTTCATCAATCTTTGCAACAGACGATTTAATCGATATCATCTTTGCCTGTGAGTTGGGTCAACGCTTCCTTATATTTGCGATAGGTATTTTGGATAACGTCATCGGGGAGCGGCGGTGCCGGGGGTTGCTTGTCCCATTCGATGGAACTCAGATAATCCCTCAAATACTGCTTGTCATAACTCTTTTGCGGACCGCCCGGCGCATAAGATTCCTTGGGCCAAAATCTAGATGAATCCGGTGTCAATATTTCATCAATAAGAATCAGATCCTTGTCGAATATGCCGAATTCGAATTTAGTGTCCGCAATGATAATGCCCTTGGCGGCGGCGATATCCGCTCCTTTTTTATAGATGGCGATACTCATTTTCTTGGCTTTTTCGGCCAATTTCCTGCCGATTCGGCTGGCCGCTTCTTCAAAGTCGATATTGATATCGTGTTCTCCGAGTTCAGCCTTGGTGGAGGGCGTAAAAATGGGTTCCGGAAGCTTGTCAGATTCTTTCAATCCCTGCGGCAGCTCAATGCCGCAGACCCTGCCCGAGGACTGGTAGGATGTCCATCCGGAACCGGAGATATATCCCCTGACAACACACTCAATGGAAAGCGGTTCGGCTTTCTTAACCAGCATGCTCCGCCCCTGAAGATCATCGGCATAGGCTTTGCAAACATCCGGATATGTATCGACATTGCTGGAAATGACATGATTCCGGATCAAATCCTTCATTGCGTCAAACCAGAACAAAGAAATTTGGGTAAGAATTTTCCCTTTTCCCGGAACTGGATTATTCATAATGACGTCAAAAGCGGATATGCGATCGGTGGCAACCATTAAAAGAGAATTCCCCAAATCATAAATATCTCTAACTTTACCTCTTTTCAGCAGATTCAGTTCTGGGAAATTCGTTTGCAATACAAAGTTATCCACGGGGATGATGCCTTTCAGCCGTTTTTTGCTCAAATGCCGTAATGAATTTTTTTAGTATCTTCAGCTCAGCTTCATTGAAAACCGAGAAATTAATACCGGCTTCATACGTGTCTTTGCCGCTTTTCTTGAGATAGACAACCTGCCCGGTTATCTCCACGAGATCCTCCGCTATACCGATGGCCAAAGACACCATGGTCTTAGGATCTATCGGTGTGTGGGTTTCAAGGAGAATACCTGATTCTGAAACATTGAGCGTCCTGCCCATGCCCTGAGTGAATGGTTCTGATGTGTCATTCAAACAAACATAATTCAATAGATTTGTTGAATCGACCCTGCGATATCTTCTTTTATCCATACCATTCATAATTATCACCTAGTCGTAGAATGCTTATCAACAATGCTTTCTTAACAAATATACCGTTTCATTTCATCAGATTTTCGTGTTGCTTGTTCAGAATACGAGTTGTGGAGGAAATACAAGTGGCCACATTTTCCAAAATATT
>CAYTAQ010000093.1:0-16018 GCA_964435695.1 uncultured Desulfobacterales bacterium
TGCTCTTGTGTTGCGGGCTTAAGTGCTGGATAACCACAAATGCCATGTTGCTGTCCGGCGGCATGATGGAAAAGAAAGCATTTAACGTCTCTAATCCTCCTGCAGAAGCGCCGATGCCGACGATGGGGGAGCCGATGCCTTCTTTTTGTCTTTCCGCTTGGTTAACCTTTTTTAAAGACTTCTTTTTGGCGGGCGGTGCTTTTTTCTTTTTTGTCGACATGGTCGTTGCCTTTATAGATGTATGAAAAAGATTCAGAATTCATAATTTTACAAACACTATCAGAAATTTATGAAAACCACAAGGTATGGCTAACTCGGGACCGCTTTAAAAGATGTGATATGTTTTGGAATCTTGCCTAAAAATCAACTATCAGGTGGATGCAGATGCATGGAGAAAACTCACCAGTTCACCCAAACTACAGATAGCATTATTCGTAGCTGTCAGGTAATCTTCATCTTTTAACAACCTTAAGGGATGCGCCCTAATTTATGGGTCAATAGGATGCGTTGCAGGGTTTTAGCCATGTGCTGGGCCGATTTGTTGGGTGAACTCAGGAGGATTACATAGGGATAAAGTGATGTTTCTCCTGTTTTGATGTATCCCACCCGGTTGCTGACGTCCTTTAGGGTTCCGGTTTTGAAAATATCATGCCCCTCTGTTGTCAGCAGATGATGATACGGCTTAAATTTGTTGAGAATGCCGAGCATGCTGTCCGCGGTCACGCGGTTTTTACGGGATATGCCGGATCCTTCGGTTATATGGATGTGCGTATTGCCTAATTCTTCTCGTGCGTATGCTTGTGCGGCTTCCACGGCTTTTTGCAGTGTGCCGGGCGTGTCAAAAAGGTGCGCGCCGGTGCTGAGCAGGACCTGATTGGCAATAAAATTATTTGAGTACGTCATCATTTGCATAACCACCTGCTCCAAGGTAAAAGGTGAATCATAGGACAGAACCAGCTTGTCGGTTCCGCAGACATTTCCTATTTCAATTCGGCCTGCTATGTTCATGCCGTTTGCTTCAAGAAAATACTTAAAAAGATGGCCTGCATAGTTGAATATTTCCTGGTTCTCGAGTGACAGTCTGATTCTGCCCTGGGTCAAGCCGGAGGATTGAATTCGCTTGATGGCTAATGGTAAAAGCGGCGTCTGCGGTTCTGCGCTGACAAACGTAGTCCCTATCTTCTTGAAGTTTACCGTATTGAAATTTACGCACAAGGCGCCATTCGGGGCATCATAGGGCTCGCTGGAGTCGGTTACACCGGGAATAGGGATGGGGTGTTTGAAAAAAGTATGATCGATCATGATATTCTGTATGGTTTTGGTATGGCTTCTCAGCTGTTTAACCAGCATGCCTGAAATTTCATCCAGGACCTCTGATATCAGCAAAGGATCGCCATACCCCTTGATCTTCAAATTGGAGGCTGGATCCATATAGAATTCGGTACAAAATCGGTAATCTTTGCCCAAATAATGAAAGGCTGTGAGAGCGGTCAAAAGTTTTAAGGTTGATGCGGGCATCAATGCTTTATCCGGGTTGTGTGAGAAGAGAATATTTCCAAGAGGATCCGCAACTATCACTGCATCGTGACGCCCCAATTGGTTGCGAAGGCTTTTAAAATCATAGGGAGAGCTGATTCCCGTCTGCATGGAAAGAATCCAGGTAATGAATAAAGCAGTTAGGAATAGCGTCTTTTTGAAACGGGATAAATGTTTATAAAAAAGTTTCATGAATATTCGGCTTATGGACTTTCCAGAATAAGCGTTACCGGCCCGTCATTGATGAGCGAGACGGCCATCATGGCCCTGAACCGGCCGGTTTGAACGATGATGCCTTTTTTCCTCACCGAATCCGAAAAATACTCATAAAGCCTGTCGGCTGTTTCCGGGGGCGCTGCTTGAACAAATGACGGGCGTCTTCCTTTTCTACAGTCGCCCAACAGCGTAAACTGGGATACCACCAGCATCTGGCCGCCCACTTCAAGGAGCGAGCGGTTCATCTTGCCGGCGTCATCCTCGAAAATTCTCAAATTGGAAATCTTTTCAGCCAAATATTCTGCATCGGACGATCGATCTTCCTGGGCGATGCCGATAAAAACCAGAAGCCCATTTCCGATATTGGAAATGACTTCACCGTCTACCGATACGGCACTTTCCTTGACGCGTTGTACGATGGCTCTCATAGTGACATGCCTAACCCCAAAAAAATATCACGAAAACACGAAAAATTGAAAATGCGAAATCGAGTCGTGATTTCTTGTCTTAATCTATTTTTATCCGACCAGAATGATCCGTAAATCCATCACATTGGTCTGGGTGGGACCGGTGATCAAAAGATCCCCCAGGCGCTTAAAAAAGTGATACGAATCATTGCGCTTCAAATAGTCATAGGCGTCCAGACGATTTTTTCTGGATCGATCGAGTGTTTCGGCATCGACAATAGCACCCGCAGCATCCGTCGGACCGTCTGTTCCATCGGTCCCTGCGCTGAGCAGTACATAATTGTTGAAACCTTCAAGTGAAAGAACCGATGCCAGTGCAAATTCCTGATTCCGGCCGCCCAGTCCGGCACCTGATAGGGTTACGGTTGTCTCACCGCCGGAAAGGATACAGGCCGGTGATGCGACCGGATGATTGGATTTTTTGATTTCTTTGATAATGGCGGCATGAAAAAAAGCCACATCCTTTGTCTCCCCTTCGAACAGGGATGAGAGAATAAGGGGGTGATAGCCCAGGCATTCGGCATGCTGCGCGGCGGCTTCCAAGGTTTGAAGATTGTTGCCGATAATGACGTTCTGCACGTTTTTAAAGGCGACATCACCCGGCTTGGGGGTTTCCTCTATTTTTCCATTAAGACCATTTTGAAGGTGAAGCATGAGCGGTTTCGGCAATCGATCATCCAGTTGATACTTGGTTACGATGTCCCTGCAATCCTGAAAGGTGCCGCGATCAGGTACGGTGGGACCTGAAGCGATCATGTCGAGAGCATCCCCCACCACATCGGATAAAATCAATGAAACAACGGCGGCTGGATAGCAGACACGGGCAAGCCTGCCGCCTTTTATTCCGGAAGTGTGTTTCCGGATGGTGTTGATTTCCTGAATGGTGGCGCCGCAGGACAGAAGCGCTTGAATGGTTTGCTGCTTGTCGGCTAATGTTAAGTCATTACCCGGAGACGGGAGCAGGGCGGATCCCCCGCCGGAAATGAGGCAGATCACCAGGTCTTCAATGCCTGCATCTTCAGCCAATTGCAGGATGGCTCTGGTACCTTTTACACCGTTTCTGTCCGGAATCGGATGCCCGGCTTGAATCAGTTGGATATGTTCAAGATTTGTGACATGGTTATATTTTACATTAATGATGCCACGGGTAATCCTGCTCCCCAAAATGTTTTCCATGGCTGAGGCCATGGCTGCAGAAGCCTTGCCTGCACCGATAACATATATATGCCGGCATTGAGTAAGCTCATATTGTTTTTCTTTGATGCTGAGAACATTGTCCTTGAGGCTGCATGTTCGCTCTATTGCGATGGCTGGATCGGCTGCCCGCACCCCGGCATAAAAGATATCCACAGCGTCCTGCCGCATCACGGTTATATTTTTGGGTATGGTATTCATGTGATAAGCAAAAGGATTTTATCACGAAAACACGAAAGATTGAAAACACGAAAAAGATCATATGGTTTTCGTGGTTTTCTACTTCATGTTTTCAAAATTGATTTGACGCATTATGTGTTTAGAAACTGAATAATAGCTTTCATAAATGCCGGCAGGTCATTCGGCGTCCGGCTGGTTATCAGGTTACCATCCACAACGACTTCCTGATCCACCCATTCCGCGCCTGCATGAACCAGGTCGTCCTTGATGGCAAAAAAGGAAGTCAGCTTTCGTCCGGAAATGACTTCCGCCGAGGCCAGCATCCAGCCGGCATGGCATATGGCGGCAACCAGCTTGCCGTCGTTGTAAAGATCTTTCACCAGATTTACCATGGCCGGAAACCTTCGCATCATATCGGGTGCGTAGCCGCCGGGTATGACAACGCCGTCATAGTCTTTTGCCGAAACCGCATCGGCATTCAAATCCGCTTTGCATTCAGTGGCAGGTTTGCCGGTAAATACCGCGGCCCTGCCGGAACCCACCACGGTCACTTCGGCGCCGGCCTCTTTCAAACGGTAATAGGGATACCAGAATTCAAAAACATTGAACATGTCCTCGATTAAAATGATGATTTTTTTACCTTTCAGCATAAGACCCTCCTTTACAACAGAATTCTATTTCTTAACGATCGTGATTCGCCGGCTGCAATGACCCTGATGGCCGGTTTTCCTTTTACCGGGCATTTGTTTTCACAGATGCCGCACCCGGTGCATTGCCTCAGATCAATCTGGGGCAGCTTGACTTGGGTTTTGGTGTTTTGAGGTCCCCTGACCTGGTCATCAATAAGATAGATGGCCTTGGGCGATGTGGGGCAGTGTTCCTCACATACGATACAGGGTCCGTTTCCGGACCAGGGCAGGCATCTGCCCCTGTCCAGAAAGGCGGATCCGATACGGACGGGTTTTCCGGTTTTATCCCTGGCTGTAATTTCTGCAATGGCGCCGGTGGGGCACACGCTTCCGCAAATCGTGCAGGTGTGTTCGCAATATCCCTGTGACATTAAAAGCGTTGGCGTCCAGAATCCAGCCATGCCGGCTTCCGTCAATGTCGGGTTGATTACGTGGGTGGGACATGCTTTCATGCAGAGCCCGCATCGCTGGCACAATTTTAAAAATTTCGATTCTTCCAGCGAACCGGGCGGCCGGATGAGACCGGCGTGGGATACATTGTGAACATTGCCGTCAAGTCTTCCTAAAATGTGCAGAGAAATACCGGCTGTCAAGCCGCCGATTACCGCTCTTCTTCCCAGATCCGGTAATCGTTTTGCGCTGGATTGCCGTCGGAAGGTAAAACGAACAGCATCTTCAGGGCAGGCGGCAAAACAGTTGAAGCACATCAGGCACTCGGCTGAATCCCAATCGGTTCCCGGTTCCGGCTCGGCAGCCCCCTGGCATGCCCTGATGCACTTTCTGCAGTGTGTGCAGGCATTTTCGTCTTTTTCCAACTTCAAGAGGCTGAATCCTGAACAAAGCCCTAACAAAGCTCCCAAAGGACAGATCGTTCTGCACCAGAATCTTGGTTTGATACGATTCAGGAAAACGATGACCAAAAAGATGACACCGATGAGCCAACCGGTTTGAAAAGATTGAAAATCAAAACCGAAGACCGGCCAGAACAATTGTTCGCCATAGCTGAGCAGTTTTAAAAAATGGACGTCTGAAGCGGCTAAATAACCGAACAGCTCGGTCAAACTGTTTCCGATACCGGGAAGAAGCGCCAGGGCCAGGGAGCGGAACAGGAAAGCGATGGGATCCAGCAGACCCGTCATATTCAGACCCAAAAGGGTAGCGATGATAACACAGATCAACAGGAAATATTTGATGCGAAGGGCAGGTGATTTTCGGTTGGCCTGAAACAGGCGGTTGCCTTTGAGGGACGGTTTGAAATAGCTGATGACGTTGTGGATGGTTCCGAAGGGGCAGATGAATCCGCAGAAAACTCTGCCCAGCAAAAGAGTCAGAATCACGACAAAGACAGCCCATCCAAATCCTTTGATCCAGGTATGACCTGAAATGAGAGAGCTGAGCCAAACAAGCGGGTCAAGCTGAAAAAAAAACGTAACCGGTTGCCGGATACGGATATCCTGCGAGTCTCCCATGGCTTGGGTATAGTCAAAGAAGATATCCTGCGGCAACCGGCTTTCAACAAGCAGAAACAGAAACAGAATCAAGAAAAACGTCTGGCTCAAACGGCGCAGCCAAACCAAATGCCCGGGTTTCAAACAGACACCTCGTGTTGTCTGGGAATCTCGCTGTCATAGGCGCCCAGACCCCACTTTTTAGCCAAGCGGATAAATCCGACATCTTCCGGCGCATAGCCAAAAAGTGCAGCGGCCCGGGCATCGGCTGCAACCGGGTCGTTACTCAGGATAAGACGGTTTTTAACGGTCACATCAGATATATTTCCCCCGGAAGGACCGTTTCTGACCATGATCCGTGTGGCGTCGATGAGGGTTACAACCGGCTTGAAAAACCGGGCCAGGTCGACGATGGTCTGATGAATGTCCTGGTGAAGCGCATAGCGTCTGCCGCCGACCGCCCCGATCCAGTTCTTGATCCCGAGGGTTAGATCACTGAGACCGTGTACTTTGGCCACCGGCAGATTGATCAGTTTATCCGCCTCGACAACAGGAGTGTACACCGGCCATTGATCAAGCCGGTTACCATTCAGTTTCATGTCCCGCATGAGGGATGATCGCGGAAAAATCAAGTCCGCGCCCGTTTCTTTGGCAACCTGCACGGCCCCGGTTATAGCAAAACAGCGCTGGGCACCGTTAATGGTATTATCCGCAATTCGCACTTTTTTTGCACCGGCTTCCTGGCACAGCTCAATGACCGCCTTTAAAACTTCCGGATTTGTGGTGGCCGCGAGATGGGGCGCACGCGCCCAGGAGAGATTTGGCTTGATGACCACCACGTCCCCTCTGGCAATGAACCGGTTCATGCCGCCCGCTGCTTCAAATGTTTTTCGGGTTAACTCCTGTATGGAATAGCCTGCTGAATTGCCGAAGCCTTCCGCTATAAATTTCTGACTTTCATTTTCTGCAAAAGCATGTCGGGAAAAATGAGACGATAACGGTGCTGAAACGGCCACGGCAATACTTCCTGAAACCTGCAGGATTTTTTTCAGTGACTCGCGACGTGTGATGAATCGATTATGGGGCACGGGACTACCTGTATTTTCCAGTAATTAAAACCTGGTCCTCAGACCAGGACCAGTTATTTGTCATGCTGATACATGTGCACATCCCGCTGCGGGTAGGGGATGCTGATGCCTTCGACGTCAAACGCCTTCTTGATGTTTTCCATGGCATCGAAATAGACGCCCCAGTAGTCTTCAATTTTGACCCAGGGTCGCACCACAAAGTTCACGCTGCTGTCCCCCAACTCGATTAGGGCGATTTGGGTTGCCGGATCTTTCAGGATCCTTTGGTCTTTTGCCAGCACGTCTGCCATTACTTTCTTTGCCTTGTCGATGTCGTCGTCGTATCCAATGCCGAATACCATATCCACGCGCCGTGATCCCTTATGGGTCCAGTTGATGATGTTATCACCTGTGATTTTCGCATTGGGGATGATGACGGTTTTATTGTCCGGCGTTTTGAGTGTGGCGGTGAAGATTTGGATCTCTTCAACAGTGCCGGCGGTGCCCGCGATTTCGACATAATCGCCAACCTTGAAAGGCTTGAAAATGATCATGAGAAAACCTGCGGCAAAATTGGCAAGGCTGCCTTGGAGTGCCAGGCCGATGGCAAGGCCGGCGGCACCCAAGATGGCAATAAAAGACGCGGTCTGGATGCCCAGTTGACCCAGTGCTGCAATGATGAAAAAGGCCAGCAGGGCGACATAGGTCAAGTTCCCGATAAAGCCGACGATGGTGATATCAATGTTTCGTTTGCCCATCAGCCGTTTAACAACATTGCGAAACCCCTTGGATACCCAACGACCGATGATAAAAATCGCAACAGCCGCAAGAACTTTTATCCCCCAAATCGAAACAAGCTCATAAATTTTTTGCAGAGTGTCTTCCATTAAATAAAACCTCCTTTTTTTTAAGCTAAAATAATGAAAATGAAACCAATTATTGTGGGCTCCGGTAGATTAAAAATTAGTTGCTATTGATTATCATATTCATATGATGAATCGCAAATGTTTTCATGCTTATTATTTAGAGGATAGCTATGACATTTCAATGTAAATTATTGTTTCATGCTTCGTTGTGCGCGCATGGGCATGAAAATTTATGATAATCGCATGGGCAGCCTTGTCCGGCTAAATCATGCGCAGGATGTCTTTTGATTTTTCGATCAGCCTTTTTTTAGAAATTTTGACGGTGGTTTTTACTTCCTGCGCAAAAACCGAAATCTTGTATTCTTCCAGCATCCAGTAAAATTCTTCGATAGCCATCCGCTTAGCATTGGACACGGAAGGAGAAAGGTGCCCTATGAGATTTCCAAGGACAGCGTTAAGGTTCAGCACATCTTTTTCCCTTATACGATCCTTTTCCAGGTTGACGACCCCTCGGTGTGCACGGATAGATATTGCTTTGATATATCGAAGGATATCTAAAAGTTTATCTGTGTCATACAGGGTGATAAAATGTTCAGGAACGAGTTTTGAGAGATCTTCCCTTCTTTCGGCCAGGAAATGAATGATCAGGTCATTGTTGTGATTTGCTTTTTCAAGCTGGTTGATTTCAGTCCTGACACTATGATAGGCCGCCAGCACTTGCTTGACGATGCTAAGCTTTTCTTGGCCTTGTAAATGAATACCTTCCCGTTCCATGGTGTTTACAATGGAAATAAATTCGTTTTGCGTTCGAATGTTTCGCAGGAATAACGCATCGACAACACTTTGAAAAATCATGTTTTCAATGTGGCGGATACCGCCGAAGTATTGAGCGCCGGTGTTCATTGTCTGGGGAAGGGTCAAATTCTTTTTTAGAAACTTTAGCTCTTTTGAAAAGTGTAAAACAAAAAGTTTGCGTACGCCTTTTTTGTGAGATTCGTCGGCTTTGTCCTTCTCCATGAACAATCTGAGGTCGACGGCATGGGGCTTAGCTTCAAGCGCGGGGAACAACTCCCATTCCAGGTTGTTTTTGTCTTTGAGGTTCACGCGTTCGGCTAAATCTTCAAAATCCCAATCAAGAATTCCTTTTTTCCCCCAGGATGTCAAAAGAGCTTCGCGCCCGGAAAAATCCTTGTCTAAGCCGGCTATGTTTTTTAGGATGGAAATATCTCGTCCGGCCCGGAGGATATTGCCCTTGGCATCGGTAAGGGTGAATCGTATCTTGAGATGATCCGGCAACGAATCGATTGGCCAGGCAGCAGCAGGAATATCGATACCCATGCGGGTATACAGAAACCGACTGAGCGAAGCGGCAAGCGCGTTTCCTTCCATGGGCATTTCCTTGAGGATAGCCTCTTGTGTGGCCGATAACGGGACCAGTTGTTTTCGATACTTTTTAGGTAACCCTTTGAGAAGGGCGGCGATTCTCTCTTTCGTGAGCCCGGGAATGATCCAGTTCAGAGATGATTCTTCAACTGAAGCCGCCACACTGGCGGGAATGTTAAGGCTGACACCATCAACGTCATCCCCTGGTTCAAACGCATAAAGACAATCGAACACATGATCCCCGGTATCGATTTTATTCGGAAATAGCCGCAGCTCATCCGGGTCCGGAAGGTACTGTTGGAGATCGGTTTTCCTAAAATTTAAAAAATCATCGCTTCCTTTTTTCTTGATGAAATTTTTAAGCGTGCGCACATCAAAAACATGACCCAGGCGTTCTTTATAAAACCGAGCCATTCCTTCTTCATCGAGCAGAATATCCCTTCGTCTGATCCTGTTTTCCACATTCCGGATTTCTTTTACAAGTCGTGCGTTGTGTGTCAGGAATGGAAAAGAATGTTGCAGCTCTCCCTGGACCAGGGCACTGCGTATGAAAATATCACCGGCTGCCTCGGGGTTGATCCGGCCAAAGGAAACCGGGCGTTTGGAAACGATAATCAAGCCGAAAAGGGCGACTTGTTCATCCGCGACAACTTCCCCCCGGCCACCGTCCCAATGGGGATTCTGATAGGTATAACGGCACAAATCTTTACCATATTCTTCCAGCCATTCTTTTTCAATATTGGCGACGGTTCTGGCAAACAATCTTGAAGTCTCCACCATTTCAGCAGCTACGATCCAGGCTCCCGGGACCTTGAAGAGACCGGACCCGGGGAATATCATCACTTCCTTGTCCCCGGCACCCTTGAAATACTGCTTCTCTATTTTCTGTGCGATATTTGATAAAAAGCCGCTTAACACCGATTTGTGAATCGCCGTGTATAGACGGGTGTATTGATGCCGGGTCGGGAAACGGTTGGTTGATTCTGTAACCGGTATTTTTAACCGGTTATCCCTCAGGATCAAGGATATCTGGTTATAGATGTCTTGCCATTCTCTCATGCGTTTAAATGAAAGAAAATGGGATTTACAGTGCTTTTTCAACTGACTGGTGGTTTTTTTTTCATGCATGACGCCTTTGTAACGATCCCAGATATTGAGCAGGGAGATAAAATCCGACTGTGCATCGGAAAATGCTTTATGGGCTTCATCGGCTTCCTGACTTTTATCCAGCGGTCTTTCCCTTGGGTCCTGTATGCTTAAGACTGATGCAATAATTGAAATTTCTGCCAGACATCCGAGTTTATTTGCCTCAAAAATCATGCGGGATAATCGCGGATCGATGGGGATATTCGCCATAAATCTTCCAATGGCTGTTAAGTGGAATTGATCGAGTGAGAATTTCTCCCGGTTGTTTTCCAATACTTTTTTGCCTTTACCCGGAAGTTTCGGCATCGCTCTTTCAATAGCGCCCAACTCCAGCAGCAGATTAAAACCGTCGCGGATATTTTTTAGCGCGGGTTTGTCTATAAATGGAAATGTTTCTACATCGCCGAGTTTGAGAAAAAGCATTCTCAGGATAACTTCAGCCAGGTTTGATCTCAGAATTTCCGGTTGTGTGTAGCGAGGCCGGTTGAGATAATCTTCTTCAGAGAAGATGCGGATACACACACCGTTTTCGATGCGACCGCACCGGCCTTTGCGTTGATCCGCACTGCTTTTTGAAACAGGGAGTATGGGAAGAGCCGTAATCCTCGATCGGGGACTATACTGTGAAATTCGTGCCAGACCGGAGTCAATAACATATTTGATGCCGGGAATCGTAATCGATGTCTCGGCGACATTGGTGGCCACGATTATTTTTCTTCCCCTGGTTCGAGAAAACACCCGTTTCTGCTCCATGGCGGATAGTCTGGCAAAGAGCGGTAACACACTTACATTGCGAAATTTTCTTCCTTCAATGAGTTCGCAGGTCTCTAGAATATCCTGTTCGGTGGGCATAAAAACGAGTACATCTCCGAAGGGGCTCTCGCGCTCAATTTTTTCCAGCGTCTGTACGGCTGATTCTATATACGACGCATCATCGTTTTCTTTTGCACCGTTTGCATAGCTGACATATCGTGTTTCAACAGGATACATCCTTCCGGATACTTCGATGACCGGTGCATCATGAAAAGCTTTTGAAAATTTTTTCGTATCGATGGTAGCAGAGGTAATGATCAGCTTCAGGTCGTTTCTTTTACTCAGAAGCAGCTTTAAGATCCCCAATACAAAATCGATGTTCAGACTCCTCTCATGCGCTTCGTCGACAATAATCGTATCGTATGCATTCAGGTAGGGATCGGTCTGTGTTTCCGCCAGAAGAATGCCGTCCGTCATTATTTTAATAAACGTATTTTCATTGGTTTTATCTTTGAAACGAATTTTATAACCAACGGAACGGCCGAGATCCTCACCCAGTTCCTCTGCAATTCGATGGGAAACAGTCGTAGCGGCAATTCTCCGGGGTTGTGTACAACCGATGATACCGCTGATCCCACGACCGGCCTCAAGACAGAACTTCGGAATTTGGGTTGTCTTGCCGGATCCGGTTTCTCCGGATATGATGACAACCCGGTTTCTTCTGATCGATTCAATAATATTGTTTTTTTTCGATGTAATCGGAAGGGATGGCGGGTATGAAACAGAAGGAATATTTTTTCTGCGCCACACACGTTTCTCCGCGGATCGTTCGAGCCCGGTCTTGATTTGGTGCAATTTTTCCATGCGACTTGCTTTTGAAAGATTCCGTTTTTTTTCAAACCGTTTGATGCGATTCATTTGACGGATGGCGGATGCCTGATCCGCAATCATGGCCTTGGGCAAGAGGGATGTGATGACGGCATGGAGTTTTTCTTTTTCAAGCTGCACGGGGTAAATCTCTTTCGTTACGATCGTTTTAAGTTTTAAGTATTTGTAAACAATGATAATTATTGATCGAGCTAAAATCCTAAAACTTAAAACCGGATGAATTCGAGTTGTTACGAATTCATTACACATATTTCCCAAATACTGAGCGCCAAAACAAGCATAATATTTCGTCGTGATCTATAAAATCGTTTCACGATGGTATTGCGGCTCATTTGAATGTGTGGTAAATATTTTTTTGATCCCCAATCCGGAGAATCCGGAACCACCAGGCACAAAGATTATTTCTTTCTTTTACTCTTTGTGTCTTTGGTGGTTGTTTTTGCCATAAAATACATGAAAATTACAATTAAGTTACTAAAGAACTTTTAAGGAGGAAACAATGAACTTTGTTATTATTGGCGCGGATGCGGCTGGAATGAGTGCTGCCAGCAGAGCAAAAAGAACGCGGTCCGAAATGAATATAACCGTTTTAGAAATGACGCAGGATGTTTCCTACAGTGCCTGCGGAATGCCTTACAATATTGCTGATCCCCAGCGGAGCATTGAAGAACTGGTGGTGAGGCGTGCAGAGGTTTTTAGGGAAAAACAGGGGATTGACCTTTTAACAGGGCATTTTGTGGAAAGTATCATGACCGAAAAACAGGAGATTTTCGGTACCACACATGATGGCAGGTCTTTTTCTTATCCATATGACAAACTGTTGATTGCCACGGGCGCTGCGCCGATTAAACCGGATATACCCGGGATCGATTTGCCCGGCGTGATGACGCTCAAGAGCCTTGAAGATGGAAGAAATATCAAACACTATATGAAGGAAAAACATATCCGACGTGTGGTGATTGTCGGTATGGGCTATATCGCACTTGAAATGTGTGAAGCCTTCCGGGAGTTGAACCTGGAGGTCAGCATGCTGAAACCCAATCCGACCCTGCTGCCATGGTTGGAAACATCCGCAGCCCAAATCGTAAAAGAGGAACTTGAATCCCATGGTGTTGATTTATTGTTTGGACATCATCTAAGGGCTATTGAGGAATATACGGGCGGCCTGAAGGTCGTATGCGATAAAACAACGCTTGAGACGGACATGGTGCTTTTCGCCATGGGTGTTCGTCCCAATAGCGATATTGCGAAAAACGCGGGCCTTGCGTTGAGCGTGGGGAATTCCATCGCAGTCAACAGAAAACTGCGGACAGCGAACGAAAATATCTATTCTGCCGGTGACTGCTCAGATGCCTATCATGTGGTTACGAAAGCAAAGACCTGGATTCCACTGGCGTTGAGAGCCAATAGGGCAGGTTGGGCGGTTGCAGACAACGTGTGCGGCGTAGAAAAGGAGCTTCCGGGAATAGCCGGTACAGCCGTTTTCAAGGTATTTGGCCTGGAGGTGGCCCGAACAGGCCTGAACATGCAGGAAGCTTCGGCCGCCGGGTTTGAACCGGCGGGAGTCGCCATTAAAACAAGGTCAAAAGCGCATGCACATCCCGGGAACACGACGCTTCATGTTCACATGGTGGGAGATCTGAAAACCGGCAGACTGTTGGGTGCCCAGATGGTGGGAAAGGAAGGGGTCGCCCATCGCATCAATGCGCCGGCGGTGGCGCTGCATGCACAAATGACAGTTGAGGAATTCGGTGAATCAGATCTGGCGTATGCTCCGCCTTTCGGGCCGACGTGGGACCCGTTGCTGACAACAGCCAACCAGCTTATCAAAAAAATGGCATTTTCCGGGCAATAAAAAAGCACCCTGTTATATTCAAACAGGGGATTTTTTATCCGCAGTTAAAGCTTTTTAACGTTTTTGGCCTCAGGCCCCCGATCACTTTCTTCGATATCAAAATCGACACGATCGCCTTCTGCGAGGGTTTTATATCCGGGGGAATTGATGGAAGAAAAATGAACAAATACGTCATTTCCGTCTTCCTGACTGATGAAACCATACCCTTTTCTATCGTTGAACCATTTAACTATTCCTTGTGCCAAACCTCCAACCTCCTTTGAAATAAATTAACATTGGCGAAATACTTTAAGATATTCCGGTCCGCGGCGTCAAGTAAAAATTATGGGGATATCCGTTGGATATCGGCGGTTTCCTTTAGTTGATTGATATATGCCATGGTCTCTTTTTGAATTTTCTGGCGTTTCATGGTTTGGTTGAGCCGCTCTTTGATATCCTGGTATAGCAGTTTTGTCTCGGGAATTTTCTCAAAAACTTTTATAATATGATACCCAAAGGATGTTTCAACGATACCGCTGACCTCGCCGGGTTTGAGAGAAAAGGCAGCGTCTGAAAACGGTTTCACCATTTTATTTCGCTCGAAGATGCCCAGATCACCGCCGTTTTTGCCGCTCGGGCATTCTGAGAATTGTTTTGCTACCTCGGCAAAGTCCTCGCCTTGATTTAATTTTGTCTGAATTTCCTCAATCTTATTTCGTGCTTGTTGCTTTTGTTCCGCCGTCGCCTGTGGGTCGACTTGTATCAGTATATGGCTGGCCTTGACTTGTTCCGGCTTTTTGAAAAACTGGGGGTTATTGTCATAAAATATTCTCATTTCTTTTTCAGAGATGGAAACCTTCTGATTGATTTGCGCATCCAAAAGTTTTTGTATTGCGATGGCTTTTAATATCTCCTTTTCAAATTCTATTTGAGAAATGTTGATTTCAGCCAGCGCTTCAGCAAAGCTTTTACCTGGGCTGAGCTGTTGTCTGATATTCTCTAATTGGTTTGCGACTTCCGATGTCTCCACTTTAATACCATTTGCCATGCTGGTCTGGTAGAGCAGCTCACGGTTGATAAGGCCTTCAAGCAGCTTCCCTTTGATGGCTGCAAGCTCGGACTCATCGATGGGCTGTTGGCGGCCTGCGGCCTGCGTCCTGATCCTGTTGAGCTCCTTGCCCAGGTCCTTTTGCGTAATGGCGATGCCGTTGACGGTCGCAAGATTTATTCCGGGTTCATCTTCTGCCCATGCAAACGAAAAAATACCGGACGATAAGATCAAAAAAGTGATGAACATCATCAACCGAAATCTGCTTTTTAAAACTTTCATGCTTTTGTTGCCTTTCTATTTTTAGTTGTACGAAACAAGCTCGGCTGTAAAACTTCCCACTACAACTTCGCTGCTTAATTTTACAGGAATTCTCTTTTCATCTGCCGTTACCCAAAGTTCGATCTTCGCTTTTTCACTCTTTTTGAAGACACCCCCTACATGCTTGAGCTCCGGCACCATGAGAAAAGTATCAAAGGTGCCCGCCTTCACCGTGATGGTTTCACGTTTCATTATTTTTGATTTTCCGACCACACATTTTTTGCCATCCGTTACAGGGCGCTCTAGTACCATATTTGTTGTCAGGGAAAGGCAGCGGGCAAAATAAAAAATAGAAAGGGGATCAAAGGTGCCCGGCAGGAGTGAAACGGGCTTTCTTTTTTTCCCTTTCAGTATATCGTTATAGACGGCTTCATTTTGATCCCAAAAAAAAGTTACCTGGGTATTATTTTTGGTCCTGCCCTCCCGCTGTTTTTTCGAATAATAGACCGAATGCGTCATCTGCAGGTCCGTGTAAGCATCTATCCTGTCTCGTACCTTGTAAATGTTGTCAATAAACCTGTTTGTTTTGGCGGTTAATGCAAAGTGATAAGCATCGTTTTCTTTGACTTTCGTGACTGGGAGAACCTGCAGGGTCGCTTCGCCGGCCGAAATGATCGTCCATTTTAATTCAAAAACAAATTTTTCCCCTGGATGGAAAGGCAATTTTTTATCACCCGCAGACGCAGTGTCTGCGATAAAGCAAGTCAAAAGAAGAAAGAAGATAATTTGTAAATAGTTCATGATAATACGCAAGCCGCATGTTCTTGGACGGGAAGCATGTACCGTTAAATAAAGGGAAAAGCAAGTTCAATTACGCCATCTTTACTTTTTTGCCTGACGCGGCGCTTTAAAATCGATGGGAAAGGTGGCGAAACCGTGAACGAAAGCTAAAATATGCGTCCGGGTCATGCTTGAGAAAACATGCAGGGAAGGCAATCGGCAATCAATATCTTAAGCTTTTGTTGAAGCACATGGTAGGAAA
>CAYTAQ010000094.1:0-15900 GCA_964435695.1 uncultured Desulfobacterales bacterium
TCCCGCTCCAAGGCAGCAGTTTGCTGGTGTAGTATATCTTTGTATGAAAAGTCTTCCTGTAAAATTTTTGTCATTTTCGGGGACGAACTCCGTTCGGAAACGGGCGCCCTGTCTATATCCAGGTGTTTATCGGTGATGATATCATCCGCTAGGAGTACGGCCCGTCGAACGGTGGATCGAAGCTGCCTGACATTGCCCGGCCACTTGTAAGCGATCAAAATATCGAGGACGGATTCGGAAAATCCTTTTACACCTTTCTCCAATTCAGCATTGGCAATCTTTAAAAACCGGTTAGCCAGGTATGGTATGTCGCTTTGGCGTTTCCGAAGCGGTGGAATCCTGATACAAAATTCATTCAACCGGTAAAAAAGATCCTGGCGGAACGAGCCTGATTCGACAACGGTTTCAAGGGGCTGGTTGCTGGCAGCCAAAAGCCGTATGTCCACATGATAGGGTTTGTGTCCACCCACCCGAAAGGCTTTCTTTTCCTGCAGTACCCGCAGGAGGGCGACCTGAGAATTCAGGGGCAGGTTTGATATTTCGTCCAACAGCAAGGTGCCCCCTTTGGCCATTTCGAATTTCCCGGGTCTTTGAAATTGGGCCCCTGTGAAAGCGCCCTTTTCGTGGCCGAACAATTCACTTTCCAAAAGCGTCTCCGGAATAGCCCCGCAATCGATGGCTACAAATGGTCTGTCGGACCGGCCACTGGCGTTATGGATTGCATGGGAAACAAGCTCCTTTCCGGACCCGGTCTCCCCCTGAATGATCACTGTGAAATCTGACTCTGCGACTCGCCTCACGTCGGATATTAAGCGGTCGATCTCCTCACTTGGACCCATGCTCTGCCGCAGGGAGAGTTTCTCCTGCAATTGGCCGGAAAGATCCCTGACTTGTCGTTTGAGCTTCCGCTCAGCCAATGCCCGGTGCAGCACCCTGGCAATTTCAACGTTGTCAAATGGTTTAGACAGATAATCATGGGCGCCCTTTTTGATTGCGCTGACAGCGCCGGCGACATCCGCATAGGCGGTAATGAGAATAACCGAAAGGTCCGGATCCAGTTCTTTTGCTTTCACCATCAATTCCATCCCATCCATACCCGGCATCTTGAAATCTGTAAACAGGACGTCCGGCAGTTCAGATTTGATCAATTTCAGCGCATCAACCCCATTGTTGGCCACCTGGACCTTGCAGCCTTCTTGTTCCAGAAGACGGGATAGAAGGTGGCAGATCTCTTTCTCGTCATCAACCACTATTATCTTGATATCGTTTTCTTTCATGTCATTCGGTCTCACCGGTTGAACGGTCCGGTAATCGGATAAACAACCTTGATTTGCTTGTCCAGCAAATGCCCCAGCGAGTGAAGCATTCCTAATAACAATATTCCCGTTTCCCCTGGACATAGTGTATCGTTGATTCGATCTGCGATGAATTGATCGCGCCTTTTCAGCAGAATATCACTCACCGGCTTCCGGCTCGCCTCAATCTTCATCGATTTCAAATTTCCGTCTGCAGCAAGAATTTTTTTTGCGAGTTCATATTCTTCCAGGAGGAGTTCCGGCGATTCGGTCCCCATAATTACGGCTCCTTTATCCATCAATCGCATGAGTAGCCGGTGATTTCGGCTTTCCGCCGCCAGGGCCAAAACAATCGCATACTCATTGCCGCAAACCGGCAATCCGTCTTGATAGAGGCGAACTTTTTCAAACAATAGGTCGAGCCCCTCGATGGTTTTTTCGATTTCCGTCCATATTTTATCGATTAGTTTTACTTTGTTCTTTAAGCCTCTCAAACCCAGTTTTTGGAGGGCTGCTCGCCGCACCGGCCCGCTGAGTCTTCCCATATCGGCTTCGGTATGGATGATGGGAATGTAGATAAGCTTTCTATCTGCATCTTCTGCAGCTTTCGGGCTGGTGCTTTTGTGTATTTTCTTCATCGAGGATCAGCCTATTATGAAAATAAAATATATGGAATATATTCCATAGCAATAATCCCATATTTCTATGGAACACCCTCCATACAAAACGATCTATCCCTCTTGAAAACAACACATAAAGTCTAATCGTCCCATGCATGAAGCTCCCCACCGCAAGTAGGCGTTGTATCAAAAACAATAAAAGCAGCATTTTCCATGCCAAGAAAATCGCCCTTGCGAAGCTAATCATACCCTTGTTCGGGATCCGGCATCAGGCATCTCCGACACCGAGATTGTAGTCGCCGCACCAAGTCCCGATCGCTCATTTCTCGTGCACTCTTGGCAGATAGATAGTAAGAGTCGATCCCTGGCCGGGCCGGCTGTAAACCCTTATGAATCCGTCGTTTTTTTTAACAGCATCGGAAGCAATGGCCAGGCCCAGTCCCGTCCCGGTTTCTTTGGTTGTAAAAAAGGGATTAAATATTTTTGATAGGGTCTCACTGTCCATGCCGATGCCCGTGTCACTGACCGACAGCATAATTTTCGGTTCTTGAGGGCCGGAGTTTTCCTTTTGAACGAGAACCTCACCTGATTTCTCATTTGCAGTCGCAATTGTCAGCAGCCCCCCTTCGGGCATCGCATCGACCGCATTGACCACAAGGTTTATGATCATCAGTTCCACCTGGGCAGGGTCGACCAGGATCCAGCCTAAATCCGGTTCCAACACCTTCACCAGGTCTATCTTGTTTGTAATAACACGCCTTAGCATCTTTTCCATGTCAGTTATCACTTCATTGAGATTCGTAATTTTCCGCTCAGACGGTTGATCGCGACTGAAAAGCTTGAGCCAATGAGTCAATAATAGGCCGTTTTTGGCATTCTGGATAATTTTCTCAATATCCTCACGAGCGGGACTTTCCGGTCCGACTCCGTCTAACGCAAAACTTGAATAACTTAAGATGACTGTCAGTAGATTGGTGAAATCATGTGCAATACCCCCTGCAAAGATACCCATGGCTTCCATTCTCTGTAAAAAATCGACCTGTTTCTCCAGTTTCTCAGAATATTCCTTTATCTTTTTCTCTGCCAGCTTGCTGTCGGTGATGTCGCTGACTACCGCCCTGATTTCTCTGAACGCTTCGCCGCTATTTTGTAAAACCATGATGCATTCCATATGGGAATAAAACTCATGACCATCTTTCTTCACGAGCCGCAGTTCACAGGACTGGGATGTCTCGGTTTTCAGAAGGCACTGCAGATGCTTATAGAAAATATCCTGATCATCTCTGAAAACAAAGCGAGAAACCGGCGATCCGATCAAAGCACTCCGTTCTATCCCGATCATGTCGGCACCGGTCAGATTGACCTTTTCGATGGTCCCCTTTTCACTGACCGTAAAGTAGCCCACCGGCGCAAAGTCATACAGATGAGAATAGCGATCCCGTGCCTTTTCAAGCTCTTGCTGAATGCGGCGGAGTTCATCGTTCTGCATTTTTAATTCGATCTGATGAACGCGAAGCTCGTGGATGAGAGTTGTCATATTTTCGGGCGATACGCCGGAGAGATCTTCGCTGCCGCTGGTCGCTTCTTTCAGCTTTTCCTCAGCTCGTCGCCTGATCTTAGAATTGTCAGGTGTGTCTTTCTTCGTTGCCATCGTTTCCTCTTATGATTGTTGTCTTATGATTGTTGATAGTGTATTTCCTTGGATATTTCCCTTACCGATGATAAATCAGCGTAAAGTCTTCCTTCTTCACTGTCTTCGTAGATAACACCCAGTCTCTTGAAGCCCAAAATGTCATGAAAAAGCCTCAATCGTCTTTCACCCCTCGTGGGGTTCGTGCGGCCATTGCATCAGTCAACCCAACGAATACAAAAAAGAAAGATACTGCGATCAGGTACAGATGTCGATTTGCTCTTCCTTTCATTTTGACCTCACGCTTTATTGTTAATTTTCCGGTTTTACTTGTCATAAGAAAGCGTCTCCTTATCAGGTCAAGTACAGGACGAAAGTGTGTCAACACATGAGAATTCTTCGGCCACATCAAAATCCGATAGATCAGAATCCTGTATCCCCAAGAAAATAGGGGCGGCGTTTTTTCTGTGGATGTTGACCTTGGCATTAAAGACATTCCGTGTCATTCCGTGTTTGTCCTTCACACAATACTGTTTGATGTTGAAGCATCCATCCGACGGCTTGCCGCCGGTCAGGTAACAATGTATGGAATCAATGGGATCACCCGCCAATACGAGTCCATCAAGACTGGACAATCTCTCCTGAACCCTTTCAATGAAAGTCACCGTATCGATCTTGACAGTCCCCCCGGTGTCGGGATCGAACATAGAGACATGAAAACTGCCCATAAGGATTTGACCTGCCCTGGCCCAATTGATCATTCGTGCCAGTTCAATCGTGACATCTCCAACAATATAGTTGAAGGCGGTCGGGCTCAGTCCCTCAGACTGGTAGAACTCATAATGCCCCCCCACGTGAAAGCAGGTGCGGAGCAACGGGACCGTATGACCTGCCGCTTTGCTGCGGGCAATAGCGTTATCGGCCAGCACCAGATGCATGAAGTGATAGAGATTCACATTGGCGTTGATACTCCGTTCGCGGTTCCAAACGTAAAAGCCGTCGCCCGTAGTAGTCCGAGCGAAATTGATCTGGATATCCTTGTCAAACAGCTTGCTGTAGGCCGCATTGACCGAATAGGCCAGACTGTTGAGCTGCGTGACCTGCTCCAGGGGTGAATAAAGAGAGAACTCCACAGCGTCGAAGAGGGCCACGGCCCGGTCTTCAGCGTAGGTAATGCTGTACCGCTTGACCAGGGAACTGATGGTTTTCGATGGCAGGTCTTTTCCCGGGACGAAGGGGAGCGCCACATGTTCAGCTTCACATTTCAGGAAGCGACCTATTCTTTTAAGATGATCCCTTGAAACCATCTTTGGACCGGCTACGATCTCCTGAAGGAATGATTCCGCTGCGGTGTCTTTTTTCGCTAGATGCGCTGCAGCCACCTCTGAAACTAAGTAATGGGGAATGACAATCACGTCCATGCCCTGACCGGCAGGCGTCCAGACCAATACAATGTTGCGGCCCAAACCCCAGAATTCGTGCAGGATATCGTCTATCATAAAGAGATATTCCTTGTTGAGAGGAACATCGCCCGCGTCGTCCCGGAAAGGGTCCGTCCAGGACATCCGTTTGCTTGACCTTCCCATGATGTTAAGCCCCTTCACCTTTAAGCACTTCATGTAACACTTTGCTCAATAACAGGGATTCGAATGGTTTGGGCATCATGCCTTTAAAGCCATACTCCTGGAAATGCGCCAGGACCGGGTCGTCGGAGTAACCACTGGAGACAATGGCCTTTACTTCAGGATCTATCTCCAGAATTTTTTGAATAGCTTTCTTACCTCCCATTCCACCGGGGATGGTCAAATCCAGGATGACGGCATCATAAGGCTTTTCAGATTCCCGGGCCTCTTTAACCATCCGAATCGCTTCAGCACCGTTCTTTGCAAATTCCGATTCATAACCCAGGTTTTTCAACATCCTCCCGACCATTTTACGCAACGGCGCTTCATCATCCATCACCAGAATCCTGCCCCGGCCCTTTATGAGCTTAACTTCCTTTTTTTCAGGGACTGTTTTGTCGGAAGCAGGCAGATAAACATCAAATGTCGTGCCAACCCCCAGCTGGGATTCCACAGAGATATGTCCATCGTGTTTCTTGATGATGGAATAGCTCGTGGCAAGCCCAAGGCCGCTGCCTGCCTGCTTGGTTGTAAAATAGGGATCGAATATATTTAAAAGATGGTTCTGAGCTATACCTATCCCCTGGTCTATGATGGAGATCCTGATATATCTGCCCGGCTTGAGCGGCAAACCGTGTCGGCCGTTTATCATGAGATTCAGCGCTGCAATCTGAATGATTCCCCCCTTGGGCATGGCCTGGTTCGCATTAATCACAATATTGTTGATGACCTGGCTGATCTGCCCTACGTCAATCTCAGCCGGCCAGAGGTCTTCTGCTATTAAAAACTCGCAATTGGATTTTGAGCCTCGCAGCACGAAAATGGAACTTTCTTTGAGGATATCTTTGATTGAGGCGGTCTCTTTTAACGGCGATCCCCCCTTGGCAAAGGTCAGCAACTGTTTGGTCAGTGCCTGAGCCCTTGTTGAAGCCATCTCTGCCTCGCTTAACAGCTCAAACATCTCATCCCCGCGCTTCACCTGCATCTTGGCCATGGAAATATTGCCGAGAATCGTTGTCAGGATGTTGTTGAAATCATGGGCGATGCCGCCTGCAAGCAATCCCACGGATTCAAGTTTTTGAACTCTTAAAAGCTCGCCTTCCATCCGCTTGCGCTCAGTAATGTCTTGATTCACCCCATAGGTTCTGACTGTTCGGCCCTCGCTGTCCTTGACAATGAAAATCTTGACAATAATATGTCCCACCGTGCCGTCGCCATAAATGATGCGGTGTTCCAGTTGTTGGCTAAAATGGGAATCGGTTGTTTCAATGGCTTTTCGAGTTTCTTCTCCGACCACCGACATATCGTCCGGATGGACAAAGCGACGGGCGTATTCAGCCGATGACATTGTGTATCCGCCGACTTGTTCGGCGGTTGTGCGAAACATTTTATAGAAATGATCATTGAAGGTGAAAATGTCATTGATAACATCGTATTCCCAGTGGCCGAGGCGGGCTATTTCCATGGCGTTGGACAACTGCGCCTGCAACCTATTCCGTTCCGCTTCGGACTCTTTGCGCTCGGTGATGTCCGCCATGGTCCCGGTGACGGCAGGCTTTCCGTTTAAATGGATTGGTTTCTCACCCATTAGAGATGTCTCCAATTTGCTCAAAATGGTTTTTTGTCCTTTTATAATGCCTTTCGCTTGATAAAATTGCTGCGGTCCTTCCTTTCGGTCAAATAATCAGAAAATCAACTTTTCTCATGTCGCCCTACGGCTTAAGCATCGTACCTGCATTAACCCATCTGGTATAAAACATGTTTTTCTTCTGCATCCCAAAATGTCGGCAGAATAAAATACTGCGTATTCCAGATTGCCTCCTTGAGATTCAAAAAATCAATCGGCTTGACAATATAGCTGCAATCATTGGGTCTCAGACTTTCCAACATATCCATTTCCTGACAGGAAGACACAAATAGAATCACGGGCATATTTTTTGTTTTTTCAGTGCTTCTGATTTGTTTTAAAACTTCTAAACCGTTTATTTTGGGTAAACGCAAATCCAAAAAAATCAATTTCGGTTGATTGTTAAATGCCTTGTTTGCATACAACCCACGACCCAGTAAAAAGTTCATTGCATCGTCACCGCTGCGAACCCAGAACACTCGGTTTGATATGTCAAAGCCTCTTATCGCTTTGATGATAGCGTTAGCTTCCTCGCAGTTGTTTTCCACCAGCAGAATCTGGACCTCATTTTTTTCCTCTAATCCAGCCGGTTGTCTGCTGATACTTTCCCCGATAAGTGAAACATTCTCTTTTTGTACCATTGAAGTTCCTCCATCATTATCATGCCCGCCCCGCCAATTACGCTTCGCCATCCATGTCAAAAGCAAAGCCATTCTTTGCGAAACCCTCGATACAGATATCTACCACCTCAGGATCATATAGAATCCCCTTATTCTTTGAAACCTCCTGCAGAGCCACATCAATCCCGAGAGCCGGGCGGTAAGGCCGGTGGGAGGCCATTGCCTCCAGCGTGTCCGCCACACCAATGATCCTTGCTTCCAAAAAAATTTCTTCCCCTTTAAGCCCCCGGGGATACCCTGATCCGTTTATCCTTTCGTGATGCTGATAGGTTATCTCGGCAATCGGCCAGGGGAATTCTATCCCTTTCAGAATATCGTAGCCATACATCCTTTAATCTCATCATGACCTGCTCCTTTTATTTTCGCTAACTCGTTTTACAGGCGTTAAGTTCCACGATTAAGTTATGCAGCTTTTCCGGCGCAAATGGCTTGTCCAAATAGCTGCAACCCTCCAGCTCCTTTATATCCTTACGAAAATTGTTGTCTCCGTACGCGGTGACAACAATAGCTTTAAGACCGGGTATCAATTCCCGGGCTGACCGGATAAGCTCAATGCCACTCATTCCCGGCATTTTCAGGTCGGTTACCAAGAACCTCAGCGGCTCATTCTCCGATGCTGAAGATTTGATGATCTTTAGAGCCTCAAAGCCGCTTTTTGCAGTAACTACCTGACAACCAAAGCTTGTCAGGCTGGCATCCAGGGAATTCAAAACAGCCTGATCATCATCTACAGCCAGAATTTTCAATTTCACCTCCGTAACATCTTATGCTGTTTAAAATTTCACCAGCATGCACCATTAGAAGATAACCGCAGACCCTCCCCGGTTTAATAGAAAGTTCATTATACCGGTTGTCATAAATTTTCATGCTCATGCGCGCACAACGAAGCATGAAACAATAATTTACATTGAAATGTCCTATCTATCCTCTAAATAATAAGCATGAAAATTTTTATCTAAACTGATGCGTACTTCGTTTAAGGCTTATGGATATGTAATCAACGAAAAAACTGCTACGTGTTTCTAATGAATATGTTCCGATTGATTTGGGTTACTAACCGTCAACGATGTATCTGTGTAACAATTTATTTTTTTGACAACCGTGCCTTCAATGCCTTCAATGGTGTATAATAGCGAAAATCGTGCCAGAGCAGAGACCTTTGTGCGCCTAAACAATAGTCATATTATAATTACAATGGGTTATGGCGATTTTAGTTTCGAGGGTGGTCTATGGAGGATGGTGAGAAAAATCGAAGGACCGGGCAAAATGCCCTATCACTTCTGGAGTTTATTCAAAAAAATACGTAAATCCAATATGTTAAACCTTATAGGGCAAAATGCCCTATACCGGTCACTTTGTGCGGGTGGATGGATCACTCAATTTGCCGAGCTTCCTCCGAAGGGTCCTTAAATCGATTCCCAGCATTTTTGCTGCCCGGGTGCGGTTCCAGCCGGTGGCTTCCAGTACCCGCAATATATGTTGTTTCTCAAGCTCTTGGAGGCTAATCAGCGCGTGGGGCTGCGCGGGGTGAGGTGCTGGATATTTTCCCGGGAGCGTTGTTGCTGATAATGTCAAGACACTTCCTTTTTCAGAAAGGACGGCTGAAGCAATGATGTTTTCCAATTCGCGGACATTGCCGGGAAAGGGATATTCCAGCAAACGATCCGAGAGACCCGGAGTCAGGGAATGGATGTTCTTTTGGTTTTGCTTTGCATGAATACTCAAAAAATGTGCGGCCAGGGGCAGGATATCCTTTTTTCGCTCTCTCAACGGGGGGATATGGATATGGCTTCTATTCAACCGGTAAAAGAGGTCCTCCCGAAAGCGTTGGGCATGGATCTCTTCGTCAATATTACGGTTGGTGCTTGTTATAATCCGCATCTCAAGGGGCGTGGGCGCCGTGGCCCCTAACCGATAAATCTCTTTTTCCTCGATGGCCCGTAAGAGTTTTACCTGTAATTCCCTGGGAAGCTCTGTAATTTCGTCGAGGTAAAGGGTTCCGCCCTGTGCGCTTTCAAAAAATCCCTCCTTATCTGTCAGGGCACCGGTATATGCCCCCTTAACGTGCCCGAAAAGATCATCCTCAAACAGGGTCTTGCTGGAAGCACTTGTGTTTATTGCCACAAAAGGGCCTCTTGAACGATGACTGAGTTTATGGATGATTCGAACCAGTAAATCCTTGCCCGTCCCGGTCTCTCCGGTGATGAGCAGATTATAATCCGTGGCCGCGGCTATCTCAGCCTGGTGAAATACCAGCGCCATTTTTTCATCTCCGGCCAGCATGTCTTTAAATGCACGCAGGTTCTTGAGCTCGGGAAATGACGGGATTCTTTCAAGAGGGGCCAAGCCATGCCGAAGGCTGTATCTCTCAAGCGCACGCTGGATCGTAATGACCATCTTGTTCTCATCAAACGGCTTTACCAGGTAATCATAAGCACCGTATTTCATTGCCTGCACCGCCATGGATACGTCATCCACGGCCGTAATGATCACGCATTCCGTCTCCGGGAATTCCGTTTTCAACTGTTTCAGGATATCCATGCCGCTTGTGTGGGGCATGACGAGGTCCAGCAAGACCAGGTAAAAGCGGTATTGCCTGACCAAATCCATGACACGCCTGCTGTCGGAAACAAGGGCCGGCTCCGGCATGCCTGAACGGGTTATGACGGCCTCGATGCTTGACAGGATGCCGACATCATCGTCCACAACTAAAACGGGTGTTTTGTCTTTGGGGATGAATTCCATTTTTTTGATTGTTGGTTGTTGATTGTCGGCTGTCCACTGCTTGCCGGCTATTGCCGACTGCCGATCTTATTCTTCAAAATGTTATCCACGTCCTTTATAAAGTCTTTTAAGTTCATTGGCTTGGTAAATATATTCGTAAATCCCATTTTCTCAACCTGCTTTAATCTCTGATCATCAGGAAAACCTGTGATGATAACCACCTTCATATCCGAAAACTCGGGGTTTTCCCTCAGCGCACGGCAGACCGCGATGCCGTCCATCTCGGGCATGAAAATATCCAGTATCAAAAGGTCCGGGCGATAGGTCCCCAACTTTATCAAGGCCTCTATCCCGTCGGATGCCTCATCCACCGCATAGGCTCGATCCATCGTAAGGGCCTTGGCCAGCATCTTCCTGATGGACGCATCATCATCCACCACGAGGATTTTAGCCTGTATTTTGCTCAATTCGCTTGGAAAAGACGCGCTAAAGACAGTTCCTTTTCCCGCTTTGCTTTCGAAGGTAATCTTTCCATCATGGGCCTTGACAAGGCTATAAGTTACGGAAAGGCCAAGACCTGTGCCTCCTTCCGCCTGTTTCGTGGTAACAAATGGTTCAAAAATTTTATCCGCGATGAGCGGGTCAATACCCCGGCCATTGTCGGCGACCGAAATGAACACGCGTGCGTCTTTCTTTGTAACTCCGGTGGTGAGCTTGATCTTCCCTTGATCATGGTCTATGGCTTGGATAGCATTCATGAGCAGATTCATGACAATTTGTTCAATACCGGTACGATTGCCTTGTATTAAAGGAAGATCCTCGGGCAGGGCGAGTTCCAGGTCAATTCCTGATTTTCTGAGGGTCGTCTGAGCCAGACGGATGGCGTTTTCCACGCTATCATTGACCTTCATCGGCTGCTTGTCGGCAATGTCCGATGGCCTGGCAAAGTCCTTAAAATTTTTAATAACATTCGAAATACGGGTAGCAGCTTCACGCATGTCTGAAAGGAGCGTTTCCAGCTTTTTATCCAGATATGAATAGCTCAGTCCGCCATATTTTTTGCGGGGTTCTTTAAGGGCATGTTGTTCCATAAGCGGCTGAATATCACGCCAGATGTCCTGTAAAATGGGCACGTTTAACATGATTAAACTGTTGGGATTGTTTATTTCATGAGCCACACCCGCCACCATTGTCCCCAGGGCCTCCATCTTCTGAGCCTGCAAAAGCTGGGCTTCCAGCTCCTTCTTTTCAGTGATGTCTTTTGAAACGACGGTCACTGCGCTGACGTCTCCATCTTCTTCTTTAACAGGACTTAAGGTCCGAAGGAAATATCTGCCGTCTCTTTCACTTTGATGTTCAAACTGTTGTGATCTCCCGGTTTCAAATATCTGTTTTAGGTTCTTCTGAAACTTTTTGGTTGCCTGCCGAGAATGAAACTCGCCATATGGTCTATTGATAACTTCGTCTAATGACCCATCAAACCTCGCTAGATATTTTGAGTTCATGAACAGATACCTGCCATTCCTGTCTACCAAGTAAATATGATCATCGGTAAACTCCACCAGAGACCGATACTTCTCCTTGCTCAGCCGCAGTTTCTCCTCAGTCTTCTTGCGCTCGGTGATGTCGCGTGCAATCGAGACTGCGGTCGGCTGACCCCCTCCCTCGACTTCGACGATGCGCGTGTTGATCTCGACCGGAACCCGTTCACCTGACTTGGTGAGGAATGTCTTCTCGAAGAGAAGCCGCCCCTTCTTCCGGAGGGCCTCAACCTCCCCGGACACCTCCGCCAGATCTTCCTGCGGGATAATGTCGGACGGGGAGAGTGCCAGCAGTTCGTCGCGCGTGTATCCGAGCCGCTTGCAAGCGGGGTCGTTGACCTGTGTGAACGTGGCAGCTTCGCATTCCGGCGAAAAGCCATGCACAAAAATCATGTCATTGATGGACTCGAGCACGGTCCGATAGAAGGTCTCGCTCCTGCCATGCTCGTCCGCTTCCGATGCAGGTGGATGTTGTGTCATGACAACCTCTCTATTCAATAAATATTTAAAGGATAGCTATGACATTTCAATAAAGCGTTTGTTTCATGCTTCGTTGTACGCGTATGGGCATGAAAATTTATCCTATTGGCAATATTTTCAACCTGATAATATTATTTATAGATATCATCATTCGCCTGTACATATCAAGGCGGAAAAAAGTTCAGATCTTCATAAGCGTATGGAGTCGACCCGTTGATTTGTGATTAAGGACGCAGTTTCCCATGTCAGCGGCCGGACGAGACGACTGCCGGCTGCCTGCGTGCCGGGAATAAGGTCGTCGCGGCGGCGGTCCAACGATCACCGTCCACTTCAAAAAGGTCACCTTAAATATTGACGGTAGGCCCGGCATCGCAGGCAAGTCCTGAGCTGTTGGCCGGTGTTCTCAATGCCGTCGCCTTCAATGCGCAGGATTTTGTTGTTCCTGATGTGCAAATTATGAGACATGCTTTCTTTGTTCCTGCTGCTCAATATAGGCCAACGTATCTTTCTGTGCCAGCTTGCGAAATAAGAAAAAGAAGTAAAAGCCCATCAGATTCAGAGCGCTAAAGCCTATTTCAGCAAATTCATCCTTTGAAGCTTTCTCGCACAGTTGGGCTGTGAACTGGCGGGTAAAACTCGAGATCATTTCTTGCAGTCGATCCTTGTAATGACCAAGAGCTTCCGGATCAAACCCGTCTTTGGGACCCATTCCGGCACGATCCATCTCCACCATCAACTTGCCGATAGCGATATCTTCAGAAGAAAATACTTTCTCTCCCTTCCTCACCGCCGGTGTGATGATCCCCCATGTTTCGGCCCTGGCCAGCCATTTTTTCCCCAAACCTGTAATTTCCACAAAATGACCTTCACCGCTCACTTCCTGCTGAAAAAGGAGATGGCCGACAGGGCTGAAAAATTCGCTCTGCATATGGAAGTAGTGTTCTTCACCGGGAGAAAGTTTTTTCAGCTTTTTGATAATTTTTTTAATAACTGAGAGCGGCAGAAATTGCTTTTCCTGGAGGTCCTTGATCAGGTTAATAAGGTCGACATAGTGCTCACCATAGTCCGCCTGACCCCTGCCGCGTTTGCGCGGTTTGGGAAGAATGCCCTCTCTGAGATAAAACTGGACTGTCTCCGTGGAAGCACCTGTTTTGTCGACGAGCTCCCTTAACTTCATAACGCCTCTCAGCCTCACCGGTGATCGGGAATATCACCAGTCTGTTTTATGGATTTGTATCGATCGCTAAGCCAGTATATCCAATTATCAATAATTGTCAATATGTATTATATTACATATATTTAGGTTGTTATTTACATAGCATTGCTATGTTGTA
Source organism: uncultured Desulfobacterales bacterium (assembly GCA_964435695.1). GTDB lineage: Bacteria > Desulfobacterota > Desulfobacteria > Desulfobacterales > B30-G6 > CAYTAQ01. Next base: position 13,554 of record CAYTAQ010000094.1, read on the forward strand.
CACATTTTATATTCTTGACAACTGTTTTTATTATATCATAATGCTATGATGGACTACATGGAAAAATGGAAATCGAAGATGATGGGTTCGGCGGTTTATAACTATATTCAAACTGGAAAAGGAGGACAGCGCATGAACATCGATGATATCAAATCTATCGCGATCATCGGCGCAGGCGACATGGGACACGGCATTGCCGAAGTCGCCCTGATTGCCGGATACAGAGTCTATTTGCGGGACATCAGCCAGGGCTTTGTCGACCGGGGTGTGGGGCGGATCAATGCCAGCCTGGAGAAGCTGGTATCTAAGGGAAAGGTCCCGGCAAACCATTTTGAAAAAATCAAGTCCGAGCTCATGATTCCCTGCATCGACCTGGAGGCGGCTGTCAAAGAAGCAGACATGGTCATCGAAGCCATACCCGAAATCATGGACCTGAAGAAGGAAACATTCCAAGCTATGGATACCGCGGCACCGGTCCATACCATCTTTGCATCCAATACTTCCACCATGAAGATCACCGAGATTGCATCGGCAACGAGCAGACCTGAAAAGGTGTTAGGGCTGCACTATTTCAATCCAGCCGTTATCATGAAACTGGTCGAGGTGATCAAGGGTGAAAAAACCAGCCAAGAAACCCTGCAGACAGGTTACGAATTCGTCCTCAAAAACAACAAGGTCCCGGTGAAGGTCAACAAGGATGTTCCCGGATTTATCGTGAACCGGGTCCAGGCTCCCAGTGGTGTGCTCCTGGGCTGCATCCTGGACAAAAAAATTGCAGAGCCTGAAGCGGTGGATGCAATCTTCAGGAATATGGGATCACCCATGGGACCCTATGAAACCATGGATTACACAGGTCTTGACATCATGTATCACGGCAGCGCCTATTTTGCAGAGGCCATCCATGAAGATTTTCGCGCCGGTGAAACCCTTAGCGCAAAATTTGAGGCAAAGGAATTCGGCAAAAAAAGCGGCAAAGGATTGTTTGACTGGTCAGCTGGCCGACCGAAAATCGACGTGTCCAAGGCCACCGACAAACTCGACCCCATGGATCTGGTGGCTGTCAATGCCAACGAGGCCACCAAAATAGTCGCCCAAGGGGCATGTGCTCTCGAAGATGTGGACACAGCCATCATGAACGCCACCGGAAGTCCTTTCGGTCCCATGGCCCTGATCAAGGGAATGGAACCCGCGGACTTGATCCGACGGCTCGAAGGCCTTGCTGAAAAATTCAACAAGGAAATTTTCAAACCCACACAGATGATAAAAGACGGGGCCTATAGATAATCAAATCACGAAAACACGAAATCCTAAAAGCACGAAATTATTGTTGCAGTTTTCCGTGGCTTCATATTTTCGTGATTTCGTTATATTTTTTCTTTACCGGTTTATCCGGGTTAGGAGTTGACTATGGAACTTGAAAACATCGTACTTGAAAAAAAGGGCCATATTGCTGTCATTACCATCAACCACCCCCCTGCAAATGCATGGAATTTAGCCACTATGCTGGAATTTGAAACCGTGGTGAACAAGCTTGAAAACGACAAGAATGTTCGGGTCATCGTTCTCACCGGCGCCGGAGAAAAGTGCTTTTCCGCCGGATTCGATGTAAGCGATGCTGCCAACAGCCACCAAACCAGCCCGAAAGGCCGCGAATTATGGCGGCGAATCGATCGGTTTTCCAAACCGGTTATCGCGGCGATTAATGGCTTTGCTTTAGGTGGCGGTCTCGAACTGGCCATGTGCTGCCACTTCCGAATCATGGCGGACGCCCCAAAGGTCCTGCTGGGTCTTACCGAGCTGAATCTGGGTATCATTCCGGGCTGGGGCGGAACACAGCGCCTCCCTCTGATCGTCGGAAAGGCAAAAGCACTCGACATGATGCTGTTCAGCAAAAAAATCAATGCCAAAGAGGCACTCGAAATCGGGCTGGTAAATCAAATATCACCGCCCGAAAAACTGATGGAAGATGTGCTTGCTTTCGCCGAAAGGATTGCCCAAAGACCTCCTGTCGCCGTCGGTTGTGTTTTAAAGGCTGTTTCAGCCGGCGCGTACAAAGGGATCGACGAAGGACTCAAGGCCGAGGCTGAAGGATCGGAAATCGTCGGCAAATCAAAAGACTGTATTGAAGGGTTTACTGCGTTTTTGGAAAAAAGAGACCCCGTGTTTACGGGTGAGTAACTCGCGAGGCAAATAAATGGAAGAGAGAATATGGCATCAGCATTATGATTACAATGTTCAAATATTACCTTTGATATGGTGATCCCCAATGTCAAAGCCGTGGCCTCGGAAGTGGAGATTCCAAGGGTGATTGCCACATCCGTCTCTGATTTCATGGATGGCGTGGATA
>CAYTAQ010000095.1:0-9455 GCA_964435695.1 uncultured Desulfobacterales bacterium
CGTAACCCGGTGCTTATCGACTGCAAAATCCCTGATATTGCGCATCGATATGCTAATTTTACCCTGTTTTACAGCCTTCCCGATGATTCCATATTGCAGGAATGCATCAAATATTTCCGGAAATATCGATAAAACAGTATAATTCATTCCTTACAACCCTTCAGGGAGGTCGACCGTCATGATCTTTTTTTCCAGATCAATCGTTTTTATCACCCATGCCAGGGCCGGGACCAATACTTCTTTGACATCCTTATCTTCCGGGCACGTTACCACATAAACATCATTGCTTCCGGTCTCCATAACAGATGTCACACGACCGATATATTCATCATCCATGTTAAATACGGAAAGGCCGATAATATCGAACCAGAAATAGGTTCCTGCTTCCGGTTCTTCCAGTGAGTCTCTGCCGATAAAAAGTTCCGATCCTAAAAGCGCTTCAGCCTCGTCGCAATTCGTGATACCTTCAAGGGATAAGAGGATGACCTTGGAATGGGGTTTTGCCCATTTAATTTTGAAAACGCTTTCACCGCCGCAGGCATCTTTGAGGTACAGCGATAATCCGGATGCAAATCGGGATGCGGATTCAGCATAGGAGAAGACCCTGAGCACCCCTTTGATACCATGGGTGCCGATAATTTTACCGATTGAAAGGAGGCGTTCGTAATCCACAAAGCTATTCGATGATTTCCAGAACCGTTCGTTTTTTTATCTTCGCGGAAGCGGCACTTAAAATGGTCCGCATTGCTCTTGCGGTTCTGCCCTGTTTGCCGATTACTTTCCCTAAGTCCTCTTTGGCCACCTTTAATTCCAGCACCGAGGTCTGGTTACCCTCAACCTCATCCACTGCTACCTGGTCCGGATGGTCCACAAGCGCCTTGGCAATATAATAGATCAGATCTCTCATCGCTCCGTCTCCTTTGCTGCTGTTGGGAATTAGCGTAAAGATACTATGCCGGACTCGAGAATAAACCTTCCTTTTTTAATATGCCTTTAACTGTATTTGTGGGGAGCGCGCCCTGCCCTATCCAATACTTGATCCTATTCTCCTTGAGTGTAACTTCGGCCGGATCTCCCTGCGGATTATACGTGCCAACGGCCTCGAGAAATCTTCCGTCTCTCGGGCTATCACTGTCCGCTACCACAATTCGATAAAACGGTCTTTTTTTCGCTCCATGTCTAGCCAACCTAATTCTTACTGCCATGCATTCTCTCCTTCAGAAAGGCAGCATGCCGCGCCCCAAACCGCGTATGCCGCCCTGATTTAATTTTTTCATCATTTTTAAAATCTGGGAATAATTTTTCAGAAGCTTATTTATATCTTGTACACGAGTTCCACTCCCTTTTGCAATCCTTTTCCGTCTGCTGCCGTTAATAATGGCATGGTTTCGCCGCTCATGCGGCGTCATGGAATTGATGATTGCCTCTATCTGAACAAATTCACCGTCGTCAACCTGCAAATTTTTAAGCTGCTTGATTTTACCCATACCGGGAATCATCTGGATCAGGTCGGATAAAGAACCCATTTTTCGTATCTGCACCATCTGATCCCGGAAGTCTTCCAGGGTGAATTGACTCTTTCTGAGTTTCTTCTCGATCTCCGCCGCTTTTTTTTCATCCATGACCGACTGGGCTTTTTCGATCATTGTCAGGACATCTCCCATCCCTAAAATTCTGGAAGACATCCTTTCCGGATGAAAGGGTTCCAATTCGCTTAATTTTTCGCCGACGCCAATAAACTTAATAGGTTTTCCGGTAACCGACTTTATGGATATCGCCGCACCGCCGCGCGCATCACCATCCATTTTGGTTAGAACAATGCCGCCGATATCGAGCTCGTCGTTGAAGGATTTGGCGATATTGACCGCATCCTGACCGGTCATGGCGTCAGCAACCAGAAGAATATCAGACGGTTTTACGGCATCTTTAATCCGTATCAACTCCGCCATCAATGCTGCGTCAATGTGAAGCCGTCCTGCCGTATCGACCAGAAGCGTATCACATGCTTCCTGCTGGGCCGCAACCCTCGCCCTTTGGCAGATATCCACCGGATCCATGTCTGCGGTTGAGGGGAAAACAGGCACATTGAGTTGTTCTCCCAGCTTCCTCAACTGATCAATAGCCGCCGGCCGATAGACATCCGCGGGCACAAGATAGGGCTGATATCCCCTTTTTTTAATATAAGCAGATAATTTTCCAGCTGTGGTGGTTTTCCCTGATCCCTGCAGACCCACCAGCATCACAGAAACCGGTCTCGTCCCGGTCAGCGTTAGGTCCTGATGAATCCCCCCCATGAGCGCCGTCAGAGACTCATTAACAATTTTAACAATTTGCTGTCCGGGGGTCAGGCTGGCCATGACCTCCTGCCCCAAAGACCGTTCTTTGATATCAGCGATTAACTGTTTGACAACCTTGTAATGCACGTCCGCTTCCAGGAGAGCCATTCGGACCTCCTTCAAGCCGTCCGTAACATTCTTTTCGGATAACTTACCGTGGCCTTTAAGCTTCTTAAACGCCGCGTTCAGCTTATCGCTTAAATTGTCAAACATGCTTTGCTTTTATCCCTTGAAAATATTATATATAACCATAGTTATTAAAACCTTGAAAATAATATTATCCTAATGATATGTCAAGATAATTAAAATTTTTTCACGATTTTAATCATATATATCAAGGCTGTTATTTTATGAAACTTCAGGAAAACAGACAAGAAATAAAAGAGTTGACCAAAGATCAACTTGTTATGTGGTTTGAAGCCCATGGCATGCGCTCTTTTCGCGCCATCCAAGTGTTGAAGTGGCTCTATATGCGCCAGGCTGACACCTTTGGCCAAATGACAGATATTGACAAAAAAACCAGGGAATTGCTGTCGAATAACTTTATCAATAAGCGTCTGCTGCTGAAAGAAACGGAATCATCGAGGGACGGTTCCAAAAAGTATCTCTTTCAACTTGATGATGGCAACACCATTGAGAGCGTTCTCATTCCGGAAAAGGATCATTATACGCTTTGCATATCCAGTCAGGTCGGATGTTCACAGGGCTGCCGGTTCTGCCTCACAGCAAAAAGCGGCTTGATACGGGACCTTTCCTCAAATGAAATAATTTCCCAGGTCCGCGATATCCAGCATACCATGCAAGACGCCGCACGCCTTACCAATATCGTTTTCATGGGCATGGGGGAGCCGCTGGCCAACTTTAGAAACGTTGTCCGCGCCTTAAAAATCATAACTGATGGAGACATGGGATTAAAATTTTCAACCAGGCGGGTAACGCTTTCCACGGCCGGATTGGTTCCCCGGATGAATGATTTGGGAAAGGAAACACAGGTGAATCTTGCGGTTTCGCTGAATGCCGCCGACAACGAAACCCGAAGCAAACTGATGCCGGTCAATCGCAGATATCCCATTGAAACGCTCCTGGAAACCTGCAGAAACTATCCCTTGAAAAATCGAAAAAAAATTACCTTTGAATACATTCTGATCAAAGGAGTCAACGATGGCGTGGGAGACGCCGCACGACTGGCCAAGATTTTAAAACCCGTCAAATGTAAAATCAACCTCATTCCCTTCAATGAACACGATGGCAGCCCCTTTGAACGTCCTGACGAATCGACGATAACAAGATTCCAGGACATGCTTGTGAAACACAACTACACAGCCATCATCCGTCAAAGCAAAGGGCGTGATATTTCCGCTGCATGCGGTCAACTGCGATCGCGATCCATTGGCCCTTAGCCTGAATAAATTGGGGACGTCCCCCCTAATGCCTCGGACTATTCAATAGGATAGCCCGCTTTTTCCCAGGCCATCCATCCACCGTTCATGTTTTTAACATTTTTGTACCCCATTTTGCATAAGGTGCAGGTTGCCAGACAGCCCCGCCCCCCTGTTTTGCAATACATAATGATGGAAGAAGCTTTATCGGGAATCTGTTTGTCGATCTTGAATTCCAGCAAGCCCCGGGGAACATTGACGGCACCGGGAACGTGTCCCATCTTAAACTCATTGCTCTCGCGGCAGTCCAGAAATACAATGCTTCCTTTGTCGAACAAATCCTTGGCTTCAGAAACCGAAACTTCACAGATACCCTTTTTGGCCTCGTCCACAAGATCTTTGGCCGTCATTTCCGCAGCCATTGACGCGGGAAAGGTCAACAGCAGCACGATAGCCACGGCCGCAATGATGCTGTAAAATCTTTTCATAATCCTTCCTCCTTTATGCTTAGAGCGGTTTTTATAAACAGGTTCCGTGCTCATTCCTCCAGGCGTTTCTTGGGTATTTGCTCTCCGGTCACGACAACAGTCTTGTTGGCTTCAGGGTAGCCGGCCGCTACATCTTTATTGAGCAGAAACAATGCCTCATTTCCATGACAGTTGTTGCAAGCCGTATTCTGTGGTGTCTGGCGTCTAATGTTATGCGGTGTTGCCATCTTCCATGTCGGCAACGCGTTGAAGTTGGCAAGTCCATCCTTTACATAGAAATTAAAGGATTCCGGGTCCACGGGAACATGTCGCAGCAAAACATATTTTTCAGGTCGTTTTTCAGACCGCCGGGGATTCAGGCCGATCTTGAAATCGATGGGAGATCCCTTGGTTTTGAAGTATTTAAACCCTTGTTGATCTTTCCCAAAATGACATGCATAGCAATTCTTGTATGGCTGGGAGTGGCAGACCTGACAACTCACCCGGTCTTTATGAATCCAATGATTTTTGGCTTGCGTGGCTTTTATGTCGTAAATTTTTTCATGGCACTTGGTGCAGGTTGGTCCGTTTTCAACTTCATAACGGCTTGTATAATCCTGGTCGCCCCCATGCATCTCATCCGCCGGGTGGCATTTGCCGCATTTAAAGTATTTTTCTTTATGGATATCCGGCTTCATCCCTTTATTTTTCCCAAAATACTCCTTGTCAATACGGCTTCCGTGGCAAGCCGTGCAAACCAGCTGCATGGGCGGCCTTTTGAGGAAAAGATGTCCTTCCAGCAAACCGCCCTCAACCGCTTCCGGCCGGCTGATGTGGCATTGACCGCAACTGCTGTGACATGACGTGCAATGGGCATCCCTGGCACTATCCACCTTTGCATACACCTCCTCTGTTGTGCTTGCACGGATATCGATCATTTTTTTAAAGGGGGATAGACTGACATGCAAACTTGCCTGGTAATGTTCGGCAATGTCTTCATGGCAGATACCGCAGGAGTCGTAGGCATCCGGATAGGATGGATCTTTGACAACGCCTGCATGGGCCTTTTTATAGTCAGGTTCATGGGCATCGCCGCCATGACACTCCTCACAGGCAAGCTCTCCGTGATTTTCGTCCTCTGCAAGCGAACTGTCTACAAATATCTTTTCATGCGGAGCCAACGGCTCCACTTCACCCCCTCAGCCCTCTCCTACCGTTTCTGTGGAAGCGCCCGGCTTGCCTTTCTGCTCTTTCTTAAGCTCTCTTGTAATTTCTATGAGCTTGCGCGCATTGGTGTGACAGGTAAAACAGTAATTCTCTTTATCAGCGGAATGTGCTTCCCGGCCATTCTGGAGCAAAAGAACCGACGAGCCCAGGATCCATAAGAAGATCACAACTCCTTTTATCCATTTTGCTTTCATCATTCAGCTCCTTAAAGATCCTATCGTTTAATCGGCACCATACCTCTTTTCTCCATGATCGCAATCCCCCTCTCGGAAAATGTAAAATCAACAAGCGCCTTTGCAGCGCCGGACGGCTTTCCTTTGGTCACAAAGGAAAATTCCTGAGATAAGGGGTACGCTGGATCGGTCGGTAAAATGCCATCGATGTTAAGGGCCTTGACGCCACTGTTCTCGACAATGGCGCCTCTTGCGATAAATGAAATACTTCCCTCTATTTGTTTGACCAAGCCGATGATCTGGGTGGACTGGTAGGACATGTAATCGTATTGAATGTCCTTCATTTTCATAACCATGAAATGGAAGTTCTTGTAGGCGCCGGTTTCTATGCCGGGAACGGCTAAAACAATCGGCAGGGCGGGCTCCCCGATTTCACGCCAGTCGGTAATATTTCTCATAAAAATATCCCTGAGCTGCTTTTTGGACAACGAAACCAAATGGGAGCTTTTGTTGACAATGACGGCCAACGGATCTCTGCAAAACAGCGTTTCTACGTATCCGCTCACCTTATGGCTGTAATGAAGCCCCCTTGTGGTGCTGGCGATATCACTAAACCCGTTCATCAGTCGATTCACACACGCGGAAGAATTGGCAACATGCAGCACCACCTCAATGCCGGTTATCTCCGTAAACACTTTCAATCTTTCTTTTTCAAATGCTTCAAAGATTTGAGCGGAGCAGCTGTACAGCAATTTTTCACTTGCTTGGAGTGCCGCAGGCTTTATGAAACAGGAAATAAACATTACTGCAGCTGCAATGAGAAGAACTGTGGGCACTCTTTTCATAACCGTTCCTCCTTGCTTCACGGTTTAAAAATTCGACGAAGATTGAAACGTTTGCCGATTGGGTATGCTTAAAGGGCGTGCCATATTTTGAAGCATGGCACATTATTCTTTAAACGTATCGATTTTAAGATAACAAAATCTATAATATAGCGGTTGTCATTAAAGTTAACTTGTTAGACAGATACATCGTTGATAGTGGGTAACCCAAACCAAACGGAACAGATTTATGACAACCGGTATAAGCGCTTGAATGCCTGTTGCGTTATCGTGTTGGATGACCGTAAAATATATAGATGGTTCAAGGTGTGACCAGGCGCAATTACTAAGGTTGATGCAACATCTATACCAATAGGATGGTGCTCGGATGGGAGTAATTTATCTCACTGAAACAACAGGTGTTTTAATACGAGTGAGCGAATGCATGTCTTTTGAAGAATTCCACGAAACGGAACAATGTGCCCCCTTTTTGTAAAAATTGGGAACAGTTTAACCCCGATATAATATTTCATGAAATATGCAAGACAAGAACCTATCATACGCCGGATGGCTAAACCGTTTTAAATGTCTATCAGAAAGAGATTCCAACGCCTCATTTGTCGGCTGGCATGTTGTCGGGGCTTTTAATTCCTAATCGTTGCATTTTCCGGCGTAAGGTATTTTTATCGATCCCCAGCTCCCGGGCGGTCGCAACACGTTTCCACGTATTTCGCTGAAGTGCCAGTTCGATGGCCTGTTTTTCAATTTCTTTGAGGGTCAGACCGCTGAAGGGAGGTATCACCACCTTTTTCAAAGTAATTCGATTCGGCAGGTGGTGCAGCTGGATTTCCTGGCTCCGGCAGAGAATAAATGCGTGTTCGATGGCGTTCTCAAGCTCTCGAACATTTCCCGGCCAGGGATAAAGCACCATGGCAACAAGCGCTTCCTGGGATATGCTTTGAATATCCCGGGATTTCAGGTGATTGAATTGATCGATAAAGTGATCCACCAACAGCGGGATATCTTCCTTTCTTTCGGATAAGGGCGGCAGCGACAGCCGAATGACGTTGATTCGAAAATATAGATCTTCCCGAAAGCAGCCGCTCTTGACCTGCTCTGCCAGTTTTCTATGGGTGGCGGCAATGATTCGGGCGTTGGATTGAACTGTTTTCGTAGACCCCAGGGGTTCGTAAATTTTGTTTTCCAGAACCCGCAGCAGCCGGCTCTGGACCGTCGGTGAAACATCTCCGATCTCGTCTAAAAAAATGCTGCCGTCCTGGGCAAGTGCAAATCGGCCGGGTTTGTCTTTTTTTGCATCGGTAAAGGCTCCGGCTTTATACCCAAAAAGCTCGGATTCGCAGAGGGTGTCAGGCAACGCGCCGCAATTGACCACAACGAACGGCCCATCTCTTTGCTGGCTATGATTATGAATAGCCCTGGCAATCAATTCTTTGCCCGTCCCATTGCTGCCTTCGATCAAGACCGTGCTTCCACTTTCGGCTATTCTGGGCAGTATGGAAAAAACGCGACCCATTTTTTCGTTTTTGCTGACGATATCATCAAATGAATGCCGGCGACGCAGGGCACGTTGAAGTTTGTTGACGGCTGTCAGATCCCTGAAGGTCTCAACGCCGCCGATGAGTTCTCCATCTAAGTTTCTCAGCAATGCCGCATTGACACTGATGGGAATATTTTTTTTGTCAGCCCGAACAATATAAACAGGTGTGTTGGTTACAGCCGTCTCTTCATTGATGGCCTTCCTGAGAATACACCCATCGCCACACACACCGGCTTTAAGCACCTCGCTGCAAGGCCTGCCCAGCGCCCACTGCTTTTCAATCCCGGTAATTTTTTCCGCCGCATTGTTGAAAGAAGTTATGCGAAAATTGAGATCCACCGTAAGGACACCATCGGCGATGCTGTTCAAAATAATTTCATAATTCTGACCGGCCTGCTTGATATTGGTATTCATCATACTGCCTTGACTGGAAAAATATGGCCGCTTGTGAAGAACGAGAAGTGTCTTCTTTTGAACATGATGAAAACGCTAGCCCAGCTATATTCCGTTATAGTATATCACATTCTGATCAATTTGGGTAGATTTTGTTCCCTTATATTAGCTGAACATTACAAGGCCCGGGGAAAAAATGGGGATGTCCTTTTTATATTTTTATTTGGCCTGCTAGCAGATCAGATACTTACCCGTATTTTGGGGCGATATACCCAACACCGTAATAATCTCTTGCTTCGCGAGGGTCTGAACCTTCACTTGAACCGGAATATCACCCGGCGCCTTGCTATATCCCACACACATAGATGCCGCCAGTAAAATCATCTCTGCTGAGGCGCCGTTGGGAATGACCGCCACAGGGCCCGGATACCGGTGAATTTTTATAATAATGTCGCGCTCCGGGTTTAAATAGCGCGTTATCGCTTGATTGTCTGCTTTTGTGCGACCTACAATGATCTTGGTTTGCGCGTTGATTCGAAAATGACGTCCGAATTTGAGTAACTGGAATTCATTTTCCGTATAGTGCGGCTGATGCTTGAACAGGTCCCGCAGACGATTCGAATATCCTTTGTCCGTCAAAAGGCACCCACCTGCAGGCGCCGGATAATCAGTGATTCCAAAATGCCCGGCCAGCTTGATCTGGTCTTTTCGACCCCGTCCAGTGATGCCGAAAAGGAGCTCCCGATTGATCAACCCGTTCTTTTCCGGAATGGTCTCATTGAGCCGTTTTGCGCTCAGAGGACGTACAATGTAACCATCAGCTTCCGAATTTTTTTCAACGTACCGAAGGGACGGGCGTGTTTGGGACATGGGGCGCTGACCCAGCACTTCACCACTGAACAGAAAATGAAACCCCTTTTCTTTCATGATTTTTCCGGCAAGCCGGAACATCAACGCATGACAATCCAAACAAGGATTCATGTTCTTCCCATAGCCACAGTTCGGCGCTTTCAACATCTCGATATACGAATCCGTAATCGGCTGGATAGAAAGAGGGATCCCGGTGATTTCCGATGCTTTGCGTGCTTTTTCAGAAGAAAA
>CAYTAQ010000095.1:9465-15900 GCA_964435695.1 uncultured Desulfobacterales bacterium
AAAAAAAGGCGTTTCAAAGCTTACCCATTCAACATGTATTCCTTGTTCCCGGAGGACAAGCCCTGCCAACATGCTGTCCAGGCCACCGGAGCAAAGGCCCAATCCCTTCGCTTTTTTATGATTGATATTCATTGCTGTCTCTATTAATAAGGTCAATAAAATTGGATCATCGCCAAATCATCTCGCTCGTAAATTTTCTATTTGATGCATGCAATTAATCAGGAATTGTTACATGATTAAGGATATCAAGCGTACAAAAGAAATTTGTACCATACTAAGAAGGCTCTATCCGGAAGTCAAGACGCAGTTGTACCATAAAAATCCTTTCGAACTGCTCGTGGCAACCATATTATCGGCCCAATGCACGGACAAACAAGTCAACCTGGTTACCCAAACATTATTTAAAAAGCTGCCGACACCCCATGCATTTTTAAAAGCACCCATTGAATACATTCAGGCACTTATCCACTCGACCGGATTTTTCAGGAATAAGGCCAAAAATATCAAAAACTGTGCTAGAACATTGATCGAACAGTATGGTGGAGAGGTCCCCGAAAGCCTGGAAGAACTGCTCAAACTCCCCGGCGTGGGCCGCAAGACGGCCAATGTCGTACGCGGTGCTGCATTCGGTTTACCCGGAATCGTTGTGGACACCCATGTTTCCCGTATTTCTCAGCGACTGGACCTGACCGATCATAAAGATCCGGTCAAAATAGAATTCGATCTCATGGAACAGATCCCCAAAGAAAGCTGGAACGATTTTTCATTGCACCTGATTTACTTTGGGAGGGAAACCTGCAAAGCAAGAAAGCCTGAATGCCTGAACTGTCCCCTTGAAAAATTATGCCGTTTTCCGGGAAAGATAATATGGGTTTGATAAAAAGATGGAACAGCGCAGGGGGGTATCGTGAGGTTCTGCATATTGCGTTGCCGCTTATTTTAAGCACGGCCAGCTGGTCTGTTCAACACTTTGTGGATCGAATGTTTCTATCCTGGTATTCCCCGGAAGCCATAGCGGCGGCCATGCCTGCCGGGATGCTTCACTTTTCGATCGTGAGCATTTTTATGGGCACGGCAGGCTATGTCGGCACCTTTGTTGCCCAGTATTACGGCGCCCAAAAGTATAACCGAATCGGTCCTGCCATCTGGCAAGGCATCTACATCTCCCTAATCGGCGGACTGGCGCTTCTCTGTTTTTATCCGTTTGCCGACACCATTTTTCGCTTCATCGGTCATGACAAACTGGTTCAGCGCCAGGAAGTCATTTACTTCCAAATGCTTTGCTTCGGCGGTGCTCCTTATATGGCCTCCTATGCGCTTTCGGGTTTTTTCAGCGGCAGGGGAAAAACCTGGCCGGTAATGTGGGTGAATATCTTTGCAACAGCTTTGAATATCCTGCTGGACTACGCCTTTATATTCGGGCACTGGGGTTTCCCTGAGATGGGGGTTAAAGGAGCGGGCCTGGCGACAATTCTGGCCGGTGTCTTTTCTCTGATGGCCTACCTGTTGCTGATGGCCGACAAAAAAAGCAATGCCACGTATCATACGCTCAAAGGATGGCGGCCGGATAGGGATCTCTTGATGCGGGTATTGCGGTTTGGATTGCCGTCCGGCGTGCAGTTTTTTCTTGAAATGGCCGGTTTTACAGGCTTTGTTCTGATTGTCGGCCGCCTGGGAACCGCCAGTCTGGCAGCAACCAATATCGCATTCAACATCAACACGCTGGCTTTCATGCCCATGATCGGTTGCGGTATCGCCATCTCCGTTCTTGTGGGACAATACCTGGGTGCAGACAAACCGGAGCTTGCCCAGGCCAGCACCTATTCCGGTTTTCATCTGGCATTTGTCTATATGGGAAGTATCGCGGCAGCATATATCCTGCTGCCGGATCTGTTTGTCATTCCCTTTGCCTTGAATGCAGACCCTCAGGCGTTTAAAGAAATTTATGACTTCAGCATTATCCTGCTTCGCTTTGTCGCATTCTATTCTGTTTTTGATACCATGAATATTATTTTCTGTTCCGCCATCAAAGGCGCAGGAGATACCAAGTTCGTCATGTACATCAGTGTCGGACTCTCCTTTTTGGGACTGCTGATACCAGCATATCTGGCGGTAATTGTTTTTGATTACGGTTTGATGGTCTCCTGGGTAATTGCCACATCCTATGTCATCCTTCTGGGTTTTGCGTTTTTCCTGCGTTTCCTCAACGGAAAATGGAAAACCATGCGTGTCATCGAGCAGGCTGTACCGGTTAAAACGCCTATACCGCAAAAGGTGGGAAAGGCCATAAAATTATAGGTCAGAAATCTTTAAAATTTTCGGCATCCAATGGAATTATGTCTTCGGGATAAACAAAAGTAAGATTATAGAGTATGAGATGGTCATTTGGGCCCGGTTTTTTTCCGCTTGGTGGTCGGATGATCCGCCGGTATTGAAATACCTTATTATTGTTTATAAAAATTTCCAAAAATCCCGGGCGCTCTGGCTGGCCTGGTCTTTGGTATTTTTCTGTTTCAAACCCTTGTTTATTTTACGGGAAATCCAGAGCAAAACTGGGTAGTCGGAACGATTCCTTCGCTGGCATCGCTGCAGTTGGGTATCACACCCCAGGCGCTGAAAGCGTTGCCGTGGAATATTGTCATTACCTCATCGTTGGCATTGACTATTCTGGTGACAACCGATTGTCTGATCACGTCGGTTGTCGCCGACTCTCAGACTGGAGAACGCCATAATGCCAAAAAAGAGATGGCAGCCCAGGGGATCGGGCAGATCCTGGTAGGATTGCTGGCCGGTCTCGGCGGCGGCGGTACAAAGGGTTCCACACTGGTTGCGCTTCAATCCGGAGGAGGTCGATGGAGCCCGGTGGTGTCCGGATTGCTGATGATCGTGCTGATGCTCTTTACCGGTGCGGCTGGAAACTACCTTCCTATTGCAGAGAACAACTTTTGCAGAGGTATGCCGGAAAAAATTATTGCACTGATCGAAGGAATGACGACTCATGCAGAATTTTCAAAAGGAAGCGAATTATTTAAGACTGAAGATTTCGGGCAATCCTTGTTTCTGGTGTTTAAAGGCGAGATCGAGATACGGCTGTATACCAGTATGCGACGCTATAAGCGACTGGCCAAGTATGGACCGGGAACCTATTTCGGTGAGATCGCATTTCTGATCCCCGGACCGCGTGCTGCCTCTGCAGTCGTCACCCAGGATGCCGAGATCCTGGAGATAGACAGGGAAGACATCATGGCAATGGATCACGATGCTAAAGCTGACATGGCACTCTATCTCCTCTACGAGATTGGCGGGACATTGGCCGAAGAGTTGCGACGTTCGGCTGCCGATATCTCTCGATTGGAGCAGTGGTAGTTGGGGTGGAAGGAGCCAGGAAAATTATGCAAATTACAAAAGTAAAGACTGAGTCGTTATGTATGCCCCGCCCGACCGATGCAGTAAGGATCATCCAGGGTCAAGAAAGGCGGGCCGGTAATCCATATCAACATGCCGGTGGTGTTTACCACCACTGAGTACGGTGCCCCGGAGATTGGTTCTGCATGGAACCTGCTTGGCTGTGCTAACGCTATATGGTGCATCCTACAAGACGATTTTGCTCCGTTGCTCATCGGGGAAGATGCAATCGATAAGAAATATTGTTATGATACCATCAATTCATTTTGACCATGCTGATTTGTGATACCGATTTTGCTGAGGTCGTCAATTTGCCTATTCAACGACATCTTTTCGGCCAGTACAAATTGAAGCTTATGTTTCCAAATCTTTTGTGACAGATATCAACCGATTTTATAGGCAGGAATTGACTCTGGTCCCCAAATTCACCGCCATTTTTCTATTATTATTATTTGCTCATTTTTGGGTGCGAAATATGAGCAAATAAAATAATGCCCATCCAGGTATTAAATAATCCGGTAATAACCTGTCCTGATCATCTGTTCCTCTTGTCTTAAAAAAGCGTCAGAAAAGGTCATATATGACCCTTCGGTTGCCGATAACCATATTCAGTTGGCTACCAACAACCTGACTGGAAATACGTTTCTATCTGTTTGGTAATATAAATCACTATATTAGGTGAGTTTTGGCAACAGTTTGGAAAACTGGCATTAAGCGTGCAGCCAAGATAATACAACGCAGTACAGTACGAATCGACCGGGAACACCTCCCGGACTCTTAAAAAACTATTATACCACGGATGCGTGGCTTATTACCAAAGTGAAATCCACCCTTTTGCTTCATCGGAACGTAAGCGCCTTTGGAACCGATGTCATGGCGGCAAACGGCACCGTCACCCTGCGCGGTGAAGCCTCCAGCGAGGCTCAAAAGGACCTGACGACGGAATACGCCAAGGATGTGGAAGGCGTCAAAGGTGTTAACAATGAGATGACCGTGGTAAACGCCGCAATGGTATCCGGCCAAACAACGACGGGGCAGAAGATGGATGCCGCGATTGAAACGATCGATGATGCGTCCATCACGGCCATGGTCAAGATGACGCTGCTGTCTCATCATTCCACCAGCGCCATCAAAACCACTGTCGAGACAACGCATGGCGTAGTCACATTGAAGGGCAAGGCCAAAAACGCGGCTGAAAAGGCTCTGGCAGCCAAACTCGTTAGCGACGTTCACGGCGTAAAAAGCGTTGTCAACAGCATGACCATTTAAGAACCGGGTTCAGATTCGATCTGGAGACGGAATCCTGTTCCATGATTTGATACCGTTAACAGCTAAAGACCCTATAATGTTCATATCATTTTTAAAAGGAGAACAGACATAATGTCACTCAGCACAATCATACTCGTAATTCTGATACTGGTCCTTGTTGGCGTAATACCCGTCTGGCCGCACAGCCGGACGTGGGGCTATGCACCCGGGGGCATCGTCGGTTTGGTGGTGATTGTCCTCGTGGTCATGTTCCTGATGGGCAGACTATAATAGTCATCTTTCGCTGCCCTATTTGCCTGGGCGGATGTAAAAGCAGTAAGCCCTTATCAAAAAGAGAATGACATTCTGCGTCATATGGAGGATGGTTTCGAGTGCATTTCAATCGGAAGATTATCGGGAAAGGAGATAAACTATGCCGCTCATTCAATTGGTGATCGTTTTGGTGGTCGTAGGGGTGATTCTGTGGCTGATCAATAGCTACATACCGATGCAGACTACAATAAAGAAAATTCTGAATGCTGTCGTGGTTGTTGCCGTAGTTGTCTGGCTATTGAGTGTCTTCGGGGTCATAGGAAACATTTCGGCGATTCGTATTGGGTAGTGAAAACTATCATAATTCTTTCAATCGAGTTTAAGCAGAGCAACCGCAAATATGTACAGATCCTTCTATAATCTATCTGAAAGGCCATTTCAAATAAGTTCGGAGATATACCGTTTTTCCGGTGGCTGTCCGCGTCTGATCAACATGATTTGTGATCGGGCCCTTTTAGCCGGATATGTGAGAGTCCAGAAAAAGATTACAGCGAACATCATAAAGGAATGTTCTCAGGAGGTCCTTCTGCCCGGAGAAACAAAAGAGGATTTACGTTTCGATCTTCCGCAAACCAAAATAGCAGACAATCCGACTCCTGATGTTAAAAACTCTTCGATCACAGGAAATTCCACGACTAACAGGGAAGCTATTCCTATTCCATTCGTACCTGTACAATGACATATTATTTCGCCTTTCATGCCAGTTCTCAAAAACATTGATTAATTTCACCCACCATCCTGATATTTATGATCAAATAGATAGAAAAGTATTTACAGGCCGGTTGTTGGTCGCAATAAATATGGTCGCATTTGACAACTGGTCACATATGACCTTATTCTGGCATATGGCCATAATGTCGGCACATTCTAACGTAACACTTTGGGAAGAAAGAAATGAATTTTACTGGAATACTATCAATGTTTTGACTTGGGGACAACAGATGTGATATACGAATTATATCTTCTTTATTCAATGTTTTTAGTTAGTTAAATATACTCTACCGGTAGTTGGGTGTTATTTGGTTTTCGGCAAGGTTCCGAAACATATCACCACCCTTACAACCAATTCGGAAAATCCATGTCTTGAAGGGTATACAGCGGTATCGATTTCCCTCTTTTCATTTCTATCAGCTTGGTTGTCGGCCTGGTGAGCATCGGATTGATTCGCTGGCTTTCGGGACATTTTAACCCTTTGAAGGCAAAACTAATCATGGTCAACGATAGATTGAAGGTCCGTGTTGTTTGGTTTCAGAACCAAGTCATGGGGAGATGGTAACCCAATGCTTTACATAAAAGAATTGCTGGCTTTTATCAACCATCACCCAACACTAGCCTACGGGGCGGTTTTTATGATCTCCCTTTCAGAATCCTTGGCATTGGTAGGATTGATTGTGCCCGGTACGGTGATCATGTTCGGCGTCGGCGCGATTGTGGCCACGGGCAGCCTGG
>CAYTAQ010000096.1:0-15823 GCA_964435695.1 uncultured Desulfobacterales bacterium
TCTTGGCGGCGGAATGGAATACGCCATTGCCTGCGATGTGGTGATTGCAAGCAAACGCGCCAAATTCGGGCAGCCGGAAATCAAGATCGGCTTCCTTCCGCCATATGCGGCCATCCGGTTGCCGTTGCTTGTGGGCCCGGCAAAAACCATAGAGGTCTGCACCTCCGGAAAGATTTACTCGGCAGAGGAAGCCCGCCTCATGGGATTCGTCAGCCAAGCTGTTGAAGATGATGATTTTGAAGCAGCCGTTGACGCATTCATTGATGAAATCCAAGCCAACAGCCCCCTTATTATACGCCTGAACAAACGCGCGGTAACGCAACACCTGGGCATGGCATTTTCCGATGCAATAGAAAGCGTCAGCGATCTTTTTCTCAACACTCTCCTGAAAACCGAAGATACGCTGGAAGGCATCGACAGCTTTTACGCAAAACGAAAACCGGAATGGAAGAACAGATGACAGATCGCCCTGCCCTTTTAATCATTGACATGGTCAAAGACTACTTTCTCGAAAGCCATCCGCTGCCGATCACCGCAGCTGCAAAAAAAATCATCGATCCCATCAATCAGCTTGCGCGTATATTTCGGGATCATGGCTGGCCGGTTGTTTTTTCAACCGATTCGTTTCATGAGGATGATTTTATTTTTAAAAGCCGCATGAAACCTCATGCCATCGCCGGTACGGAAGGTGCGGAGGTTGTGGATATGCTGGAGCGAATGGCGGATGACACCTGGCTTCCCAAACCCAGATTTTCAGCATTTTTCAAAACAGGCCTGGAAAACTGGTTGCGAGAAAGAGAGGTGACCCTGTGTGCCGTTGCCGGCATTGCCACGCCTTTTTGTGTATTGACAACAGCGATGGATGCCTTGTGCCATGATTTTAAAGCCGTTATTCTGGAAGATTGCTCGGCTGCCTTTTCCGATGATCTCCATGAGAATACGTTGAACTTGTATCGCCGCAATCCGCTCTATCCGCTGTTTCAGATATTGACGTCGTCTGATTTCCAGGAACAAATGCTTCAAGAGGGGTAGAAGAGAGGAGACAGAAGCCAGAATACAGGAGACAGAATGAGGTATTCGCCTCCTGTTTCACCGAAAATAGTAAATCGTTGAGCGCAGCGAAATCCATCTTCAACGTTGGAAGTTGGACGTTGAATGTTGGACGTTCGTTTTTTTAAAATTCTTCGACATTCGATATTCCTTACTCAACATTCTGCTGTTTTCTAACATACGGAAACTAGTTAATCCCCAAGAGTCCGGCAACATTCCCATAAAACACAGCCTGTTTTTCTTCGGATCCAAACCCTGCCATCGTCGTCAATTTCTGAATTGATTCGATTTCTATTTGATGGATAAACCATGGCCAATCCGTTCCAAAAAGGATATGCCCGGAACCAAATTTTTTAAGCAGACCGACAAACTCCTCCTCAGCCAAGGTATGTGCCGCATTGGACGTATCGAGATATAAATTCGCACAAGGAATCAAATGCGCACAAATTTCCTCAAAAGGGGCGGATAAGCCTCCCATGTGGGCACCGACAAAATTGATTGCCGGATAGCGCTGTACCAGCGCGCCGATCTTCTCGGGTGTTGTATTGTAAATGGGATTGGTTCCAAACCACTGGTCCGCCATATAAAGTGTATCCAGCACAACAAAAAATGGATGGGGACATTTTTCATTATGGCGCTGTATCAGGCCAAAAAGTTTTAGCGCAGGCGGCCCGTCCAGCACAAAACCTTGTGAAAAAGAACAGAGCTTGATGGCTCTGATAGCATGGCGGCAAAGCTTTTCTATTTCTTTGCCGGCGTTCGGGTCGTCAGGATGCAGGGTTCCGGCTGTGTGTAGAAACGGGTGTTGCGCTGCTATTTCAAGAAAGCTGTCATTGGTCTTGGCAACATCCAAAGGCCCGGCTGTCGGTAAGACCAGCCCGCCCGCCACACGGGTGGTCTCACATGATCGCCTCAATGATTCGATATCCATGCGGTCGGCAGCATCATGGGTCTGCAATTTCAATCTTTCAACCAAATCTTTTCTTCGCGAAACATTTTCTATGATTTTCATCTTGAAAAGATGTACGTGACTGTCAAATATTTTCATTACTCGTACCAGTATAGAATCTCATTCTGGTCCGCCCGATCCGTTTTGAATCGATTAAGCGGCGCCTCTTCTGCTGCATACCCAAGCGCGACGCCCAGCACGATCTCCTTTTCTTCAGGAATACCGAGCGCATCGGCAATGTCACCGCCGTATGCAGTGATGAGTCCGATGGGGCATGTTGCCAGCCCTTTTGCCTGAGCCGCTAAAAGAAGATATGCCACACTCAAGCCCACGTCCAGGTAGCGCAACTGCGGAAAGCGTCTGTCAATGGTAACGATGATCGCCACGGGCGCCCCGTAGAATCCGCAGCTCCCTTCCTCAACAAAATCATTAAAGTCAACACCGAGTTGATCCACGGCCGGTTTCATAAGCCGGGCGGCGTTACGACTGCGCTGGATATATTTCTCAGGCAAGGGTTCGGCGGTTCCAGGTCCGCAAGCCACTTTCCGCTCCTTGCGGGCTTTTTGAAGCCGCCGTACCAGCCGATCTTTTTCGTCGCCGTAGGTAATCACAAATTCCCAGGGCTGCAAATTGATGGCCGATGGCGCTAATCCTGCACAGCTGATAATTTCCTCGATATCACGCCGCGCAACCGGGCGATCAAGAAAGACCCGGGCACTTCGACGCTGCCGCATGGCGGAAAAAAGATCCATTGGCGCTCCTTTTTAATTTATCGAAACTCTCATCCAAACAAAGGTTGCTAATTCAACAAGTTAACTTGGAAATAATAATTGGTGATTCCGTTTTATCCGGCGCAGGTTACACTAAGCAAAACCGCATGTCTATAAAAACTGCAACCGGCCCTGCACAAAAAAAGTAAAACCTAAATCGAGCGATTGCCGAGGCGGAGTTGTTCCGAGAGCATTGGAAGGATCTTTCTATTGCAGTTTTATAATTGCCAATAGATACTTGACAGCATGCATGGAGGATACTATAGCCCTGCACTATTATGAATCAACAATTATCAATCAACAATCATCAATCAACAATCAACAATCAACAATGCTAAGGGGGTCCCATGGAACGTGCCATGTTATGGTTCAAATGTGCGGCCATGCACGATCCGGTGAGACCGGTCATGAAAAGGGCGGCCGTCGTGGGCTGGGAAGCCAAGATGCGCGATGTATCGCTAACCATCGAACGATCGTTTAAGGGTGATGAATTGCTGCGCCGTATGAAAGGCTGGGTGACAGCGGATGTAGATCAGACAATCGACATCATTCATCAATACGGCCGGTTAAAGGTTCTGGATGATTATGACCTGGTGGTTGAAGCCGAAGATTTGGCCGCCATGGAAACTTTGGCTGTCGGATTGGCGGAAAATTTCGCTGAGGAAGTCTGGCTTGAGGTGATACCCAAAAAGCGTCTCGTCTAGTTTTCTCTAAGCCCTCCGCTAAACGCGAAAGGTTTAGAGAAAACTATCGCTCAACTTGAGTTAAATTTACCTGCCAGCTCATTATCAATCACGTAAATGCAGATTCCTTTAGCGCCCTGCTGGGTATACTTGCATTTCGTGCAGAGGTTGTTTATTAGAAAGGTGACATCGTCCCTTATCCGCCGATCATGCGTCTTGAAGGCTTCTGAATCAAAATCTTTGATTGCCTGACGAAAATTTTCATTTTTCAAAAAGGGATCCAACACTTTTTCCTTCAGATTAAAAACATATCGTTCGTGCAAGGATTGATAAAGTTCGGTATCGGTGAGAGGAATCCCCTCCATTATCAGCTCCTGGGTCAATGTCTTGGATGTATACGCTCTCTGGGTGTCTTTTCTGAATGAAAGCCGCGTCTTCTGATCCGCATTTTCACCAAGCAGCCGCCGCTCGATCCCTGTAAGCAATTCCTCTGTTATTTCCAATTTGTCACCGGTATAGCTGCATTTTTCAACTGTTCCCAGCTCATAGTTCACAGCAAATATATAATTTTGGAGATCCCTTGCGATCTGTTCTTCATTGTAATAATAGAGGGATTCTTTCACTTCCTGAAGAATCGTATAATCGTACATTCCAAGCAGTGACATCAGAAATTTCGCGGGAATTTCTTCGCTGAGGTCTTTACGGACCCGGGTGAAAAACAGGCATAACATGGACATATCGATGAGCTTGTCTTCCCGCGCATATTTTGAGTAAAACTCATTGAATATCTTTATGGAATCCCGCCCTGAAAATCCCTGGTTGCCTTCTGATTTCGATTCCTCAATAATCTTGCGCCGTAACTTGGTGCTAAGCTTTTTCTTATCTTCTTCGGATAACCAGGAGGGAATATGACCGGTGTAGATCTCCATTTTCAGCAGCTGCAGATTTTCATCGCAGTAAAGCGCGTATTTTTGGGGATCACCGATCCATTCCGTGAGCGCCTCTGATTTGGTGCTCAGACGTGTGGCAATGACCACTCTGGCGAAGTTATGAAGAACGCGGGGAAGAAAACTTTCATCGATATGTTTTCCAAAGATATTCCGATAAATATCAATCTCTGTATTCAGGTCCAGGACATATGGGATGTTGATATATTCAATCCGGTCCGAGAACGACGGGAGATTCTGAATATTCTGTTTGTCTTCCGGATTCATCAGGGCCATGAAAAGCGAGTTCACATTTTCTTCAATATCCTCTACCTTGTGCAAGCCCTCGCTGATGATGTTGTGAAGTTCGATGAGGCGCTCGATATTGTGGGATTTGATGTCCATAAGTGCATAGATGCCGTTGTTGGTCTTGGCATATCGTGAAAACAGATACTTGACCTGGTTGCTGTCCCGGAGAAGATTGTTGATGCGTTTTTGCAGGAACGGATTCCCGAGAATATTCTGCCGCGCCGGCCTGTCGCCGGGATTGAAGACGCTGATCCCCTCTCCCAATCTCCGGTTGAACTGATATGGACGGGCATACAGCATGCGGAATACTTCGAGCGGGTTTTTTAAACGGTTGAGAAGCGCCCAATAAATAGAATTGCAGATGGTGCAGGGAGGCTCCCGAAATACCCATTCATATTCCTTTTCCGTAAAAAGTTTCCATTTGAATTCATCATTCTGGAATAGATCGTCAAAAAACTTGCGGCGGTAATGTTTCGGGATCATAACAATCGGATGATCATGACTCGGGCACGGGATATCGATAAAATCGCTGTTTAATGGATAGAATTCGGATTCTTCCGTCTCATCATCCACCGCATCATTCCCATTGGCTCCCGGATCCGTGTCCTTGTTTCTGCGGCTGCCTTCCGAACGGGTCGATCGCTGATCCACATCGCCCATCAATTGAATCACCTTGTCATAGAACGGCAGGCTGTCCTGCTCCGTCAACTGTCTCAGCAACTTCTGATCCAAGCGCCAGACGGCCTCATACCGGGAACCTTCTTCGGTTTTGGTATACTCTTCAAACTTCATCAGCAAATTATTGAGGAAGGTGCTCTTCCCGCAACCCGGCGGACCGTCAAAAATGTAAATTTTATTCTGCTGTGCCCCGCGCCTTAATGAGGCCACCTGATTCATAAACCGATTGGCGAACAGTCGGTCTGCAAAAAAAGGATGATCCGATGACTCCACAAAAAGTCTCTCGCAATTGTACTTGATAAAATGAATCGCCTCGGGATCTTCGTTGTGTTCATCGGGCGTTTCGTCCACGTATGTTTTGATCATATCATGAAACACCTGGAAAACATTACGTATGACCGTTGCTGGTTTTTCCGTTAAAACCTTGAGAAATTCTTCAAATTGAATCGGCGGATGCTGATGGCGGTCGCTGATGATGCGATCGAGATTCTGCATGGCGGTTTTGATGTAGTCCATGCCGATTAGATCTCCTTTCTGGTCAGCTTTCTTTTCTCCATGGTATAGAGAACCCTGCGCCACACTTTTTGGGGTTCATCTTTTATATCATGTGACGGTGGCACCAACACGCTCGGCCATATTCCCGTTGTCTGAGGAGAAGCCACCGGCACCACTTCGCTGGTTTCCAGTTGCACCGCATTCCCCCACAAATATTCTATGCCCATCAAGGTGTTGGCGATAAACTCCTTTAAAAGCGGTTTCCCTTCAAAATGGTGGTTCAGATAAAGTTTCCCATTTTTCATCTTTCCGATGTCCACGCTGATAAAAGGAGGATGGTACAGGGAAGCATAGATCATCTGTTTGTAATCATCCAGCTTCCTGCTTTTTATATAATATTCCCAGACCATCCGCTCCTGGTTGAGTCGTTTGCCGGCGACAAACAGATTGTACCGGGTCATGAAATCCTGGTCGAGAAAAGTTGAAATAAACATGGAATCACAAAAATTCTGACGGACGTTGAAAATGAATTCCCTCCCGTGACCGGTCTTCCGGTCGAATTTTTTCCGTTCATGATCATCCAGCAGACGTTGAAACTCAAATGCGTACCGCCCTTTATCGGCCGTCTCCTCAATGGAAAAAAAGAGCCGCATCCCCAATGCATAGGGGTTGAGCCCAATCCGCGGCAAGGAAGTGACGGCTGCATTGACCCTTGCAAAATCAACTTCGTGACCGTTAATGCGTTCATCCCGGAGGAACAGGGTTTCGTGCCAGTAACTGGCCCAGCCTTCATTCATAATCTTGGTTCTTATCTGAGGCTGGAAAAAAAGGGATGTTTTCCGTACGATCTGCATCACGGTTTTCATCCATATATTTTCATCCGCGTTCAAAAAATCCGAGTGTTCCATTAAAAACTGCATCAGGTCCCTATGCCGCCGGGTTTCTTCTTCCCGGTGCTTTTTAAACAGGGATTCGAATTCAGGGTGTTGTTTTTCTGCTTCCGCGAAAAAAATCTTCTCCCCATTGGATGGGTTTTCATGGATACAACCATTGTATCGCTCGATCTCTTTGACGTATTCATTGATCGTTGCCTTTAAAATATCCTGCAGAAAAATATCAAAGTAAAAATCGAGCCGGGACATCTTGCCGGATGCCGGAACAGTATTCAATTTGTACAAGGCATTAAAATAATTAACGAGATTATCTATGCCGCGCGAAAACTCAATGACATAGTCGAGCCATCGTCCCTTTTCCGATCGGAGTTTGGCGATTACGCGCTTATCGGATAGGGCCTGTCCGGTAAAATCATAATCCCATGTGTTCCTGAAAAATATGTTGTTTTGAAAGAAATCAATGTGGCCGAGCACATGATAAAAAATCATCACATTCAGCCAATCCGGGTTGTTGTCGTTATAAAACGATATGGCCGGCCGGGTGTTGATAACCGTTTCATAGGGATTGCCCGGGTAGAGTTCGTACTTCCCCTTTCCCTTCAGCACTTCCACGTCATGAACCCAGTAGTCATAGAGGGTCGGGATCATGACTTTCGGAGAAATCTCAAGAAGATCCCGGTTGGTGACAATGTATTCAAGTGTTTCGTTCTGGAAACGCAAACCGGCATCCCTGGCTCTTTCTTTGCATCCCTCCATGATTGCTTTTGTGTGCTGGTTGATGAGTTCCATGGCCGGAAACCCTTTTGGCGTTTTGTGTTTCGTTTTTGGTGTTTAGTGGTTGGCAGAGTCTGGCATCATTTTCTCAGATTACAAAACACAAAATACTAAACACCATACACATCCGCAAAAAGGAACTTTTTGCGGATTATGATATCAGCTTCTTAATTCCCTCAATCACACGTGTTTCTTCAGAATTTTCTCTCAGGGTATCGAGTCGCAGCAACATTTTCTTTGTTTCCAGCAGCCCTGACTTTCGCATGTATTTTTCAACCTCCGTATTCCGGTGCGTGGTCGTGCCGTGCTCGGCAATGGTAATGCCGACCCGGTTGGCATAGTCCAACATCTTTTCGATCTCGGGGATCGTTTCTTTTCCATCCGTATCCCAGTCATCCCCGTCGGTTCCGTGAAAAACATAAATGTTGTAATCCTTAACCAGGTTCTCTTCTTTTACGATCTCATTCACCAGGCGAAATGCGGATACGACCTTTGTTCCGCCGGCAACCCTTGAATTATAATACGTATAAAAATCTTCGACCTCTTTTGCAGACGTATCATGCAGAATAAAACGCGTCTCTACCTGCCGGGCATATTGATAAAGCAGCCAACTGTAGATCAGCACATGCTGGGCTACAATCAATTCCGTGACTTTGCCCTGCATGGACCCGGAATAGTCCCGCAAAAAGAAAATGATGGCTTGAGATTCATAGTCTTTTTCCTTGGAAAGCACGCGATAGACTTTGTCGGTTGGCGAGATAAGAAATTGGGTTGGATCGATGACGGCGGAATCCGGCAAGTTGCCCAAACTGATATTGGTTTTAACAATTTCACGAAGCGTCGCTTTTTTGTCGAGTATCTGCCCGAACCCTTTGTTCTTGTCCGTCAAATCATAGGTATATCGCGTCAAAGACCTTTTTTTCCCTTTGTCCTTCAGGTTGGGCAGTTCAAACTTTTCCGTGAGAATTTTCCCCAGATCATAGGCATTGGATTCCATCTCATGGGGGCCTTCTTCTCCTTCGCCCGGACCGGCGCCGGCCCCATCACCCGGTTCATGCACCGGTTGTTCGCCGATCACATCGCCTTCCTGGCCGTCCCCTGCCCCTCCGGAACCGTTTCCCTCCGAGTCTTCGCTAAAGGATGGGTCATGGATGAATTTTTCTTCAACCGTGGTCGGCACAACCACCACTTTTTCTCTGCCGCCTTTGCGTGGTTTGATCATTTTACCGATACGGATCTTCCTGGGAAAACCGTCCTTTTCCCGCTGTGCATCCCGCTCAAGCAGCTCATCAATGGAACGCAGGCAGGCATAATAGTTATCCAAAATTCCGTTCATGCCCTGTAATACCGACAAATCGTGGTAATCATAAATCCCGCCGGGAGATCCTTTGGATGTTTTTTTCCCTTCAATGACAAGTCCGCCACGCGCTTTGGGTACGTCATGGGAACCCGAGGTTTGTATCTCGTCTAAAATCCTTTTTTCCTGCTCGGACGTCAATCCACGGGATTTCAGATGCTCATAAATTTTTTGGAGTTCAGGATGCATATTATATCACGCTATATTTAAGTTTGCAGTTCCCTTTTTTAGGTCTTACTATGGGTTCGATCCCTGGCAATCGCTCTGGATAGCGCTAAAGCTTCACTTCGTGCCCGGATCTCATCTCAAAAAGTGAGATTCGTCCGGAATGACGGCTTTTAGCTGATCGCCTAAAATTCTGCATGCAATTGCACCTTCCTTTAAATTCCTTACATCTCTATTATTTTTTTTGAATTTATTGCTTTTTCTTTAGCGCGCGTCAGCACGCTAAAGAAAAAGTCACATAAAAATTGCGCAGCAATTTTTATTTTTCGTCCTCCTGCGTACAGAAATATTCAATCGTCTTTTGTGCGCATGTTCTGCAGTAGTTGAGCTTGTTCAACATGGTCTTGATCATGCGGTCATAGAGTTTTTGATTCTCTTCATTGGTTCTGTTTGCAAGCGCACCGATGAGACTGCCGGCGCCGGCAATATCCGACTTCAGGCGGACATCCGTGACCGCCTTTACCAATTCAAGATTATCCATAAAATCATAATCCGGGTTTACGGATATCTTCTGACCGTAAATCTTGCGGATAGAGGTTCTGAAGGAATCGCGCTGTTCCTCTGTTTTCAGACCAAGTCGCTCTTCAACGCTTTTGATATAGCGCTCATCGACTTTCAGGGCTTTTAATTCACCGGTCTGCGGGTCTTTGTATTTCCACATTTTATCCGGCCCCAAATTTTCAGCATCAATCCCGATAATCATGTTGACATAATTCAAAACGTCTTTGCGTATGGCCAGGGGTTCATCCATGTAGGCATTGAACATCTCCGTCATGATGCGTTCCCGGTAAAGTCCCTTGGCGGTTTTGATATCTTCGAGATACTTGATCCGATCGTTTGCATCGGCCACATAATCGAGGACAATCCGTTCAAGCGCCTTGTAGATGTCATAAGCAAACATGCATCGGCCTTCGTTGGTTTCCGAACTTTCGATCAACAACTGAATCGCCCGACCCAGGTTACGCTGTCCCATCCCCTTCTGCCCGAAGCGTTTGGTGATATCCGGATTCTGGTTGAGCGTATCAATGACTTCCGAAAGGGTTTTGATGCTTTTTTCTCCTGCGACTTCTCCGGCGGATAGTTTCATGGTCTCGATCGGCGTTAGTTTTTCCGTGCGCGGAAATCGAGTGAGTACCACGGCAACAGAAGCTGCATAATTCAGATTGGGATCCTGGTGTAATTCCTCTCTGTTAATCGTCGTACGGGTCTCACTGCCGATGGTATACAGGGTGAGATATTTTTGCAGCTTGTAATTGGTGTTGTGGGAAATATAGGAAATGCGGCATCGATCGACGATGGGGGCTTCTTCTTTTTCATCGAGAAAGCGGTTGAACTCCGAGTTATTGCTGGTTGCGATAATGAGGGTATCAATGGGCCATTTGAAGCCGTCGATTTCGATATTCCGGTTTTGTATGACGCCCAGATAAACCTGTACGAGATCTTTCTTATTTTTAAAAATTTCATCACTGAAGTGAATGCCGCCGCCTGCCACACGGGCAAGCGCACCCCTTCTTAGATCAAACCGATAGGGATTGTTGGTGTCAATGATATGCAGCAGCCGTTGAATCGATTCCTCGCCCAGCAGGTCCACGGCTGAAGAGGTTATCTTATCTTTTGCAGGGTATTTACCGGTTATCGTCCCAAGACTTTCAGAAAGGGGAACCGGAAATATCTCGACAAACTTGAGCATTTCCTCCATATTGTTGCCTGTATGCCGTCGAATATCATTCCAAATGTACTCGCTGCAGGCACCCAGCGGGCGATAGTTCTCATACAACGCTTCAATCTCAGCATCTGAAAAGCCGATTTCCTTTGAAAGAAACGTTTTATTCTCATCCGTGGATTCAAAAAGATTCAAGGCCAAAATCGCCGGGTCTTCATAGGTCTGGGACTCGATGGTCGTAATCCGGCCATAATTCCCCAATTTGTCTATGTTGTTCAATTTAAATGTATACTTTCGATTTTTGTCCAGCGACAGGAACTGACGGTATTTGTCACAGACATACTCGACAAAATAGGTTTTGCCGTTTCCGGGCTCACCCACAAGCACATAGGCCATCTCTTTTGAAGAACCGCCCTCGGCAGCATCCTTTACATAGGAGACAAAACTATTGATTTCCTCATACATACCGATGACATGTTTCTTCCCTGTACGAAAAATACTGAAATCATAAGTCGTTTTACCGTTGACGCTCACCTTCTGAATGTCGCCCTCAAGAATCATTCTGGCGACCCCCTGAAAAGCATTTTCAAAGCATCGTTTGCCTGCTTTCACCTGCGTCAAGTGGTTGTGAAGCTGGGAAGCTGTTTTTTTATTCATTTGTTCCTCCAATGCATTTGATCTTCTTTGACTTCGACAGGACCATAAATTTTCTGAATATGAGCAGGAAGCTGAATTGACATGATCTTTTGTATCCATCGAGTGAATGTGCCGGAATACAATTTACGCTGATACTAACGCTTTTTGCATCGTTTATCAACCCTTAACCCTTGAGGTATTTGTAAAAAGTTTCCCAAACCGTTTTTCCGCCGAAAAAGTACTTGACAGATTTAGCATGCGCTCGCTATAGTATGACCATTATTCCACATTATGGAACTTTGGTCAGCTTTGGCGGCTTAATCGCAATTTTTTATAGCAATAACAACCACAAAGACACAAAGCATAAATAAGGATCAGATTGTCTTGACGAAACGTTCCTGGAGTTATATTGAAATGGTAACTGCAATGTTTATTTCTTTCTATTTCTTCATTTTTTTTCTACAACCTCAACAAGGAAGGCGCCATGCATAAACTACTCACTGATAATCCGGGACAAAAAATGCTTCTTCTGGGAAACGAGGCAATCGCCAGAGGAGCTATTGAGGCAGGGGTTGCATTTGCAACCACGTATCCAGGAACACCCTCTTCTGAAATATCTCTTGCCCTTTTTCAGATGTCTCATGAAAGCGATCTGTATTTTGAGTATAGCACCAACGAAAAAGTTGCCCTGGAAGTCGCTGCCGGTGCTGCAAATTCAGGCGTTAGAACCCTGTGCATGATGAAGCATGTCGGGTTGAATGTTGCCGCCGACCCGCTTATGACCCTTGCGTATGTGGGCGTAAAGGGTCCGCTCGTTATTATTACAGCCGATGATCCGTTTATGTTTTCAAGTCAGAACGAGCAGGATAACAGATATTACGGGAAGCTTTCCGGTCTTCCGATCCTCGAACCTTCTTCCGTCGAAGAGGCAAAGGATATGATTAAATATGCCTTCGACTTGTCGGAAACCCTTCAGGAACCGGTCATCTTCAGAACCACAACCCGGGTGAACCACTCCACCGGCGTTGTCACATTGGACGGCATCCGTGAACGCGTCACCAAAGGAGATTTTAAAAAGGATCCGCTGCATTTTGTCACCGTTCCGGCTGTTTCCAGAAAACTGCATATCAGACTGCTTGAAAACATTAAAAAATCGGAAGAAATTGCTTCCGCATCCGATTACAACTTTAGCTGCGGAACCGGACCCTGGGGCATCATCTGCAATGGTGTGAGCTACGGGTATGTGTCCGATGCCGTAAGCGACTTGAACATCAAGGACAAGGTGAAAATCCTGCGCATCGGTTTCTCCCATCCCATGCCGTCTTCTCTGATTAAAAATTTTCTGAAAGGTTGTGAGAAGGTGCTGGTAGTGGAGGAAGGTGAACCCTATATGGAAGAAGCAATTAAAGCCTTTGCACAGGAAGAACAGATGACACTTCCGATCCAGGGAAAAAGTGACGGCCTTTTTTCGCGGTTGTATGAATTCGACCCGGCCATGGTGAGAAAGCATATTGCAGGATATTTCGGCCTGCCTTTCAGCGCGCCTTCCATTCCCGATCTTTCGGATATCCCTGAAATTCCGCAACGGCCGCCCAACCTCTGTGCGGGATGTTCCCACCGGGCCACCTTTTATGCCGTTAAAAAAGCCGCCGAGGGAATGGATACCATCTATCCCACCGACATCGGGTGTTACACCCTCGGTTTTCTTCCACCCTTGGCCATGGGCGACTTCTTGATCTGCATGGGATCTTCGGTCAGCTCCTCCTGTGGTTTTTCAAAGACGACGGATAAAAAGGTCATTTCATTCATCGGCGATTCGACGTTTTTTCATTCCGGGATGACGGGACTGGTGAACGCCGTGTTCAATAATCACAATTTCACACTCGTCATTCTGGAAAATGGAACCACCGCCATGACCGGCCATCAACCCCATCCGGGGGTCGATATGGACAATCTGAACCTTTCCGGGTACGGCCGTATTTCTATTGAAAACGTTGTGAGGGCCATCGGTGTTCCGCATATTACCACCATCAAGCCCTATAAGGTGAAAAAGAGCATAGCGGCAATTAAAGAGGCGCTTGCGTACAAAGGGGTATCGGTCGTCATTTCCCAGGAAACATGCACACTGTACGCCAAGAGTTTAAAACAACTCAAGATCCGCTCTTTTTACGTCA
The DNA here is from genome assembly GCA_964435695.1 of uncultured Desulfobacterales bacterium. Taxonomy (GTDB): domain Bacteria; phylum Desulfobacterota; class Desulfobacteria; order Desulfobacterales; family B30-G6; genus CAYTAQ01. Next base: position 13,583 of record CAYTAQ010000096.1, read on the forward strand.
GTGATAAATGTAAAAATCACCGGAACTGTATCAACGAAATTGCCTGCCCTGCATTTTTCATTGATGGCGATCGCGTGAGAATCGACCCGGATTCCTGTGTCGGGTGTGCGGTTTGTGCGCAAATATGCCCTGAGAATGCCATATTACCTTTAAAAAATTCATGATTGGATAAAAAATGGAAACAAAAAGATTGATAATCGTAGCTGTGGGCGGCCAAGGGAATCTGCTTGCATCGAAAGTTCTCGGAGAGGCCGCATTGATTTCGGATGTCCCCGTCCGAATGAGTGAAATTCATGGTATGGCTCAGCGGGGGGGCGTCGTGGAATCGGCAGTGGTTTTTGGAGAAGGAAAAAGCACCATTATTTCGGATGGAGAAGCGGATTTGCTGGTGGGTTTCGAACCGTCGGAAACACTCCGTGCCATGAGCAAATGCAATGCAAACACCATCGTCATCACCAATACAGCGCCGCTTCCGCCATTTACGGTTGCCATCGGCAGAGGTGTTTATCCTGACCTTGGTGAGCTTCAAAACTTAATCAAATCAAAATCCGCCAAATTTATTGCCTTTGACGGTATTGACCTTGCAAAACAGGCCGGAAATGTCATGTCGCTGAATATCGTTCTGCTGGGGGCGCTGATTCAAACCGGTGTTTTGCCGCTGACCACGGACAGTGTTAAACAGGCTATAAAAACAACAACTAAAAAGGCTTTTATAAAAAGCAATTTAAAAGCCTTTGAGCTGGGATTTGAAGCCGCAGCAAACAAGTAACAAGTGTTTCTAATGAATTAAGGAGGAAAATGATGCCCTGGAATAAAGAATTTGAGTGCATGTCGGTTAATAAACTTCAGAAGTTTCAGTTGGAAAAGTTAAAGGAAACCGTTGAATGGGTATCGAAAAAAGTGCCCTTTTACAAAAAAAAATTCAAGGAAATAGGAATAAAACCGGCTGATATAAAAAACACGGAAGATGTCGCGAAACTACCTTTTACCGTTAAAACCGATTTAAGGGATAATTACCCCTTCGGCCTCTGCGCTGTTCCGTTGACCGAAGTCGTGCGGGTGCATGCGTCATCCGGAACAACCGGAAAACCCATCACCGGCCCTTATACCCAAGACGATCTGGATCAATGGACCGAATGCATGGTGAGGAATTTCTGGGCTGCCGGTGTTCGGCCGGAAGATATTGTGCAAAACGCCTACGGGCATGGTCTTTTTACCGGTGGTCTGGGGTTTCACCAGGCGTCGACAAAACTCGGCTGTGCCACCGTCCCCACCAGCGCCGGCCTGACGGAGCGTCAGATTACCATCATGAAGGACTTCGGCTCCAACGTGTTGTGCAGCACCCCGTCCTATGCCTTGACCATCGCGGAGCGTGCGGAAGAATTAAAGGTTGACATCAAGTCCCTTCCTCTACGTGTCGGCATATTCGGCGCCGAACCCTGGACCATTCAAATGAGAAACGAGATTGAGGAACGCATGGGCATCAAAGCCATGGAAGCTTTCGGACTCACCGAACTCGGCGGCCCCGGTGTTGCATTTGACTGCCAGGAACAGAATGGTCTGCACATCAACGAAGACCATTTTCTGGCGGAGGTTGTGGATCCGGGCACCATGGAGCCGCTGCCGCTGGGAGAAAAAGGTGAGCTGATATTTACCTCACTGCAGCGACGGGCGATGCCCATGATCCGGTACCGCACCAAGGACATAACAAGTCTGAGCCGTGAAAAGTGTTCCTGCGGCAGAACGTTTCTTAAAATGAACAAGGTTTTCGGCCGAACAGACGACATGCTGATCATCAGCGGTGTGAATGTATTTCCCTCACAGATTGAATCGCTGCTGCTCGACATCCCTGAAGTTGAACCGCAATATCGCATGATCGTGCGTAAAAAAGGATACCTCGATCAACTGGTTGTCCAGGTGGAAGGAAAAAAAGAGGTATACGAAGCCGGTAAGGACAAGCGCTCAGAGATTGAAGGAAAGATTATGGGCCATATCAAAGGCAACATGGGAATCAGCGTGGAAGTCAATCTCGTGGAACCGAAATTTATCGCCAGAAGCGAAGGAAAAGCGCTGCGCGTGGTAGACGAACGGCCCAAGCAGCTGCGGTAAGCGGGAGACAGAGGCCGGAGGTCAGAGCTCGGAGATCGGTAGACACTAAGCACAAAATACCAAAAACAAATCACGAAAACACGAAAAAAAACAGGTAAAAAAGAAACACAAAAATCAAAACACCTTTGTCAA
>CAYTAQ010000097.1:0-15496 GCA_964435695.1 uncultured Desulfobacterales bacterium
ACACCGCCATGGAAATCGTGCCGCGAACAACCATCTTTACGACCCATACCCCGGTGGCTGCAGGGCACGATGAATTTTCCAAAGAACTTGTGGCGCCGTATGTGATTCCCCTGCAGGAATGCCTGGGGGTCACTTCGGATGAAATCATATCATGGGGCCAGCCGGACTCGAATAATTCGAATGTGCCGCTTTCCATGTTTGTGCTGGGCCTGCGTATGTCCCAGTACCACAACGGCGTCAGCGAGCTGCACGGCCGGGTTGCCCGCCGCATGTGGTCGCATGTCTGGCCGGGCTGGCCTGAAGACGAAGTCCCCATTTCCCATGTGACCAACGGTATCCACATTCCTTCCTGGATTTCCATTGAGAATGCGCTCCTGTTTGAGCGGTATCTGTCGCCGGAATGGTATTTGCATTCAAGCAATTCAGATTTTTCAGAGCGTATCAATCAGATTTACAACGAGGAACTGTGGCAGGCGCGGCAGATGAGCAGGGCACGTCTCATCAGAACCTGCCGGACGCTTATGGTGAGACAATATGGACGGCGCAATGCCCCGCAGGGTGTTATGAAAAGCGCTGAAACGGTTCTCGATCAGGATGTGCTTACCATTGGTTTTGCCCGGCGGTTTGCTTCCTATAAACGGGCCACGCTTCTGCTGAAAGACCCGGAGCGTTTGAAAGCCATGATCACTTCGGAAAAGATGCCGGTGCAGTTTATTTTTGCGGGCAAAGCGCACCCGAAAGATAATGAGGCAAAGGAGATCGTCAAAGGTCTCATCGCCTTTGCCTGCGATGAAAGCATCAGGAACCGTATCGTTTTTCTGGAAGATTATGATATCAACGTGGCCCGCTATCTTGTTCAAGGCGCCGATGTCTGGTTGAATACGCCCAGACGACCCATGGAAGCCTGCGGGACATCCGGTATGAAGGCAGCCATCAACGGTGTTCTGAACGTCAGCATCCTTGATGGATGGTGGTGTGAGGGCTATCGCGAAGGCCGGGGCTGGGCCATCGGAAACGGCGAAGAATATCCGGATCACGAGTACCAGGACATGATAGACAGTCACGCGCTTTACAATGTATTGGAGAATGATGTCATCCCGACGTTTTATGATCGTAAGAATGGTGAGACGCCTGCCAAATGGATGCAGATGATGAAGGCTTCCATGAAAATGGCCATGGACCACTTCTGTACGCACCGGATGGTTAAAGAGTACGCGGATAAATATTACAAAGAGGCCGGCGAAAACAGCAAAGCGTTTCTGGCCGAAAACGCCCGAAAAGCAAAAACAATGTTTGATCAAAGAAAGCGTTTGTTATCCGTATGGGAGCATATCAAGATTAATCCACCTGTCAGAAAAGATTTGGGAGCCTTTATCATCGGAGAATCCTTTACCGTGACTGCGGAGGTAACGCTTGACGACATCCGACCGGATGAAGTGGATGTGGAACTCTATTACGGGCAGTTGAAGACCATCGACAAACTGTCCTTCAGTCAGACCCAAGCCATGGAAGTCGAACAGGCGCTGGAGAATGGACGGTATATATATGCTTGTAAGCTAAAATGTGAATCCGCCGGCCGATTCGGGTTCACCGTCAGGGTAACCCCTAAAGGAGATGACTATCTAAAATTTACACCCGGCTTGATCAGCTGGGCCTAAGCCGCGGATTTGCGGCACCTGTATTTTAATACGGTACTATTACCCAAATAAAGCTTGCAGATCTAACAAATTAACTTGTTGAATCTTTACATGAGAAATGCGGACCAAGGAATCGTTTCAATGACTGCGACCGCTAAAAATCCCCGTGTCCTTATTGTGACACCCGAAGTGACTTACCTGCCGGATCGCATGGGCAATTTATCCAATTACCTTACCGCCAAAGCAGGCGGTCTGGCCGATGTCTCGGCAGCGCTGATCTCCGCCTTGTTTCAGCAGGGCGCTGACGTACATGTTGCCCTGCCTGATTACAGGGCCATTTTTTCCGATCGTCTGGCACCGTTTTTAAGAAAAGAGCAGCGAACCATTCGGAAAATCATGCCGGGCGACAGGGTTCATCTGGCAGAAGACCGCGCGTTTTACTACTTGAATCAGGTTTATTCGAATTATGGCGGTGAAAATACGAAACTTTCCCTGGCGTTCCAGCGGGAAGTGATCAATAACGTGGTCCCCCGCGTAGAACCCGATCTGATTCACTGCAATGACTGGATGACCGGTCTGATCCCGGCCATGTCCCGGCAGATGGGGATTCCTTGTCTTTTCACCATTCACAATATCCATACCGTAAAAAGCACGCTGGCGCATATTGAAGACCGGGGGATTGATGCCGCCTATTTCTGGCATCACTTGTTTTACGAAAATCCTCCCGACGATTACGAGGCGTCCCGCTGGAACAACCGGATCGATTTTTTGGCCAGCGGTGTTTTTGCAGCACATTTTGTAAACACGGTCAGTCCGACATTTCTGAAGGAAATTGTAGAAGGACGTCACGATTTTGTACCGGATGTACTGGGTCGCGAGCTGGCCAACAAGGTTGAAGCCGACTGTGCGGTGGGTATTCTGAATGCACCGGATCCGGCTTTCAAACCGGAAACGGATGAGTTTCTGAGCAACCCCTACACCCCTGAAACCCACATGGAAGCCAAACAGAAAAATAAAGTGGATCTGCAGGAAAAACTGGGTTTGATAATGGATCCCAACGCCCCTCTTTTCTTTTGGCCTTCGCGTTTGGACCCGATCCAGAAAGGATGTCAGCTGTTGGCCGATATTCTCTATGGTGTGATTTCAAACTATTGGGATGAGAGCCTGCAAATCGTGTTCATTGCCAATGGAGAGTATCAACAGGTTTTCCGCAATATCGTCATGTCTCATGGGTTTCAGGAACGTGTGGCGGTATATGACTTCAGTGAAAATCTGGAACATCAAGCCTATGGCGCAGCCGACTTCATCCTGATGCCGTCTCGATTCGAACCCTGCGGACTTCCTCAGATGATTGCAGCCATTTACGGAACATTACCGGTGGCGAATGATACCGGCGGCATACACGATACCATCGGCCATCTGAATGTCGAGAAAAATAAAGGCAATGGTTTTCTGTTTGAAACCTATGATGCCAATGGCTTATGGTGGGCCATCGGTGAAGCCATGAACTTTTACCGGCTGCCTCCAAAAGCAAAACAAGGGCAAATCAAGCGTATCATGATAGAGAGCGCTGAGACCTTTACACACGATGTGACAGCCCGGCAATATATGGCATTGTATGAGAGGATGCTGCAGCGCCCGCTTATCAGCGCATCACCCTATAACTAAAGTGAGCGTTTCAAATATTTAAGAATAGGTATTCTGCTGAGCAATGGACCATCCCATCGACCTTCAAATTGAACAACTTCTGGAACAGGATCCGTTTCTCAAGCCGTATCAATCGATTCTCCGAAGACGTTTGCTCAAAATCGATCAAACTGAAAAACGTCTTACAACCGGCAAGATGCCCCTGGAAGATTTTGCCTCCGGCCATGAGTTCTACGGTTTACATCGGACAGACGATGGGTGGATTTTCAGAGAATGGGCTCCCAACGCGACGGCCGTTTATTTCATCGGAGACATGACCGGCTGGCGGGAGCGCAGTGATTTCTTATTGAAGCGAATCAATGATGACGGTGACTGGGAGCTTCAACTGCCGCCGGAGGCCATCCGGCATAAAAATTTTTATCGTCTGAAAGTTCACTGGGCGGGTGGAGAAGGCGACCGGATACCGGTTTATGCCAGACGGGTCGTTCAGGATGATAAAACGCTCATTTTTAACGCCCAGGTATGGATGCCGGAGGCTTCTTATGAGTGGGAATATTCAAGCAGCCTCAACCCGGCTGAACCGCCCCTGATCTATGAAGTCCACGTCGGCATGGCCCAGGCGGAAGAAAAGATCGGCTCCTACAAAGAGTTCAGGGATCGCGTTTTGCAGCGTATTGTCTCTTCCGGCTATAACACGCTTCAAATGATGGCCCTGCAGGAACATCCTTACTATGCTTCTTTTGGATATCAGGTATCCAGTTTTTTTGCCGCCTCTTCCCGATTCGGCACACCCGACGACCTGAAAGCCCTCATTGATGCGGCCCATGGCGCCGGTCTGCGTGTGCTCATGGATTTGATTCATTCCCATGGCGTATCCAACGAGGTGGAGGGCTTGAGTCGTTTTGACGGAACATTGTATCAGTATTTTCACGAAGGAGAGCGCGGCAGGCATCCTGCCTGGGATTCCAGGTGTTTTGACTATGGGAAACGCCAGGTATTGCATTTCCTGCTTTCCAATTGCCGGTACTGGCTGGACGAATACCGCTTGGACGGGTTTCGCTTCGACGGCATTACCAGTATGCTTTACAGCCACCATGGGTTGGGCCGTGCATTTACATCCTACAATGATTATTTCAATGATACCGTGGACGAGGATGCCGTCACCTATCTTGCGCTGGCCAACAGGGTGGTTCACCGGTTGCGGCCCGATGCCATTACCATTGCCGAGGATGTCAGCGGCATGCCGGGCCTGGCCGTACCTGAAAACAAAGGCGGCTTCGGATTTGACTATCGATTCGCCATGGGTATTCCGGATTATTGGATACAGCTCACCAAAGACATGCGGGATGAGGGCTGGCCCATGGGGCGTTTGTGGCATGAACTGACCAATCGCAGAAAAGACGAAAAGACCATCAGTTATGCGGAATCCCATGACCAGGCCCTGGTGGGAGATCAAACCCTTATTTTCCGGATGATCGGCGCCGCCATGTATGCGCATATGACCAAAACGGACGAGAATTTGGCGGTCGAGCGCGGCATATCGCTTCATAAAATGATACGGTTGTTGACCCTGTCGACAGCCGGTCACGGGTATCTGAATTTTATGGGGAATGAATTCGGTCACCCGGAATGGATCGATTTTCCCAGGCAGGAAAACGGGTGGTCGTTTCGTTACGCACGCCGGCAGTGGGATTTGGCTGAGGCCGATCATCTGAAATACAAAATGCTGGCACGATTCGACCAGGATATGATTCAATTGGCCAAACAATTTTATTTGTTCGACCATGGGGACCCGTCCCTTATTTGCGAGCACAACGAGAACAAGGTTATTGCATTTGAAAGAGCGGATTTAATCTTTGTTTTCAATTTTCACCCGTCAACGTCCTATACGGATTACAGTATCCATGTGACGCCGGGTCGTTATCGACTGGTATTCGATAGTGATGCGGCGGCGTACGGCGGGCACGGGCGTCTCGATAAAGCCCGGGAACATGTATATGACGTCATGCCGTGCAACAATCGTCATCCGCAATGGATTTCGCTGTATCTGCCCACAAGGACAGCGATGGTGCTTTGCAGGGTTGAAGATTGAAAATGCAAGACCATAAAGGGAAACTCTCATGGCAATCCACAAATTAGCAGGAAAAAAGGCACCCAGGTCCCAGCTAGCCAATATCCCCAGGCTTGTAGCGGCTTACTATACCCACCAGCCGGATGCTTCGGATCCGGGGCAGCAGGTCGTATTCGGAACTTCCGGCCATAGAGGATCGTCAATTAAAAACAGCTTTAACCAGGCTCACATTCTCGCCATCAGCCGGGCGATCTGCGAATACAGAGCTGCGCAAAAGATCGGCGGACCGCTGTTTATGGGAATGGATACCCATGCCTTGTCCGAACCGGCCCTTGCCAGCGCCCTCGAGGTTTTTGCCGCCGCCGGGGTGACGGTCATGATCCAAAAAGGGTTGGGGTATACCCCGACGCCGGTTATTTCCCATGCCATCCTGACCTATAATCAAAATAAACAGCAGAACCTGGCGGACGGTGTGATCATCACGCCTTCGCATAATCCGCCTGAAGACGGAGGATTCAAATACAATCCGCCTCATGGCGGACCGGCCGGGACCGAAATAACCCGGCGCATTGCCGATCGGGCCAACGAAATACTTAACGGCCGGCAGGACCAGGTCAAGCGAATGCCCTTTGAAAAAGCACTCAAAGCGGAAACAACCCACGAATACGACTACATCTCTCCTTATGTGACGGATCTTGCCAATGTGGTCGATATGGCGGCGATTGCCGCTTCCGGACTCAACATCGGGGTGGACCCCCTGGGTGGAGCCGCCATTCACTTCTGGCCCCGGATTGCCGAACACTATGGATTCCCCCTTGATATCGTGAACCCGGTCATTGATCCCACCTTTGCTTTTATGACCTTGGACAGGGACGGCAAAATCCGCATGGACTGTTCTTCGCCCTATGCCATGCAGGGATTGATCAAGCTCAAGGACAGGTTTGACATCGCTTTCGGCAACGACACGGATGTCGACCGCCATGGAATTGTCACGAAACGGGCCGGACTGCTTGCCCCCAATCATTACCTCTCGGCGGCGATCTGGTATCTGTTCCAAAACAGACCTGCCTGGCGGCCCTCGTCTGCAGTTGGTAAAACCCTGGTTTCGACTTCCATGATTGACAGGGTGGCCGGGCATTTAGGCCGGAAATTATACGAAGTACCGGTGGGATTCAAATGGTTTGTAGACGGGTTGATGAGCGGTGCCTACGGCTTTGGTGGCGAGGAAAGCGCCGGGGCGTCGTTTCTGCGTCTGGACGGCAGGGTTTGGACCACGGATAAAGACGGTATTATTATGGATCTTTTGGCCTGTGAAATCATGGCCAAAACCGGAAAGGATCCGGGTCTGATTTACGAATCACTCGAGGAACAATTCGGTTCTTCAATTTACGAGCGCATCGACGCCCCGGCAACTGCCGCGCAAAAGGAGATTTTAAAAAATCTTTCAGCCGACATGATTGTTGCCAAGGAACTTGCCGGAGAGAGGATTGTCGGCATTTACACGCATGCGCCGGGCAACCAAAGCCCCATCGGGGGGCTAAAGGTGACGACAAAGAACGGCTGGTTTGCCGCCAGGCCTTCGGGAACCGAGGATATTTACAAAATTTATGCGGAAAGTTTTAAAGGTGACTCCCACTTAAGGCAAATCCAACAGGAAGCCCAGGCCATCGTGGCCAATGCTTTTAAATAAAGAACAAAGGAATCCATGAATCCCAAAGCACCTATCCGATACCAGGATGTTCTGAACCCTACGCAGTATGAAGCCGTCATCTTTGACAGAGGGCCGCTGCTGGTCATCGCGGGCGCCGGAAGCGGCAAAACGCGGACGCTAACCTATCGAGTAGCGCGGCTGGTTGAGGACGGTATTTCACCGGCATCCATTTTGCTGTTGACCTTCACGCGCAAAGCATCCCAGGAAATGTTAAAAAGAGCATCGGAGCTTTTGGACAGCCGCTGTGAAAGGGTGGCGGGCGGAACTTTCCATTCTTTTGCCAATACCGTGCTGCGGCGATACGCACCGCTTGTGGGTTTTGACAACCGCTTTACGATTATCGACCGTGCAGACATGGAGAGCCTTATCAGCCTCCTGCGGAAAGAAACCGGTGCGGGCAAAAACGCCCGTTCATTCCCCAAAAGGGGGACGCTGGCCGGTATTTTCAGCAGGGCGGCGAATAAAGTGCTGTCGGTGGAAGATGTCGTGTATAACGATTATCTGCATTTTGAGCATTACCTGGATTCAATCACGGAACTTCATGAAGCCTATCAGGCATACAAAATCAATCACAACCTTTTGGATTACGACGACCTCTTGATCTGCCTTAGCCGGCTGTTAGGCGAACATCCCGCGGCAAGAGATAAAATATCCAATGCCTACCAATACTTGATGGTTGACGAATACCAGGACACCAACCAGATCCAGGCCGAAATCATGTATCTTCTCGCCGAAAAAAACCACAATATCATGGTGGTGGGCGATGATTCCCAAAGCATTTACGCGTTCAGAGGGGCTGAAATCGAGAATATCCTGTCATTCCCCCAACGCTTTCCGGATACCACCGTTATCCGGCTCGAAGAAAACTACCGCAGCGTTCAGCCGGTGTTAAGTCTGGCCAATGCGATTATCGACAATGCAGCTTTCAAATACACCAAGACGCTGTTTTCGAGAAAAAAGGGGAGCACCCTGCCGGTTCTTGTTCGCGCCGGAAGCGAAAACAGCCAGTCCAGGTTCATTCTGGATAAAATAAAAGATCTGTCCCTGCAAAATGTACCGTTAAACCAGATTGCCGTACTTTTCAGGGCGGGTTTTCATTCCTTTGATCTTGAAATCGAACTCGGCAAAAATCAGGTTCCGTTTATCAAGGTCGGGGGGTTCAAATTTATGGATTCAGCCCACATCAAGGATGTTCTCGCCCATTTAAAGGTGATCCACAATGCCGATGACGACATCAGCTGGCTGAGAATCCTCACGCGATTGGATAGAATAGGGCCCAAAACCGCCAAAAGCATGATCGATGCCATTAAAGCGCAACACAACGGATTTAAAGGGATTCAAACCATCAAAATCAAATCAACGCTCGAAACCTCCATGGCATCGCTACAGACTGTTTTTGCATCCATCAATCCTGAAACCATGTCAATTTCTGAAATGGGTGAAGATATCCTTTCCTATTACATGCCGATTTTGGAAGATATCTACGATGACCACCCCAAGCGCGCCAAGGACCTTGATCAGTTGATAGAGATCATGGAGCGCTATGATCATCTGGAGTCTTTTCTTACGGACATGGCCATCGAACCGCCCAATACCAGCATGGATCATACATTTTCAACGGATGCTTCAAAGGACAACCGCTTGACGCTCTCCACGATTCATTCCGCCAAGGGCCTTGAATGGCATACGGTTTTTATCATCTGGGCCTTGGATGGAAGATTCCCTTCACTGCACGCACTGAATAAAGAAGAAGATCTTGAAGAGGAACGACGGTTGATGTATGTGGCGGCCACAAGGGCCAAAGAGAACCTGTTTATAACCTATCCCTCTCAGGCATATGACCGGACATCCGGCATCATGTTGAGCCGCCCGTCCTGTTTTCTGGATGAAATTCCTTATGGCCTGCTGGAAATGGATTCCGTGTACTAAGCTATAAATGCTAAAAGATGATGATAAGAAGGCTTGAAAATGAATATAAGGCTGATACAAGTACCTTACGATTCGGGTTCATACAATAAACGAATGGGGAAGGGACCATTTTATTTTATTGAAAATGGTTTGGTTGAAACACTTAAAGAAAAAAGTTATTCCATCGAAGAAGTCGTTATCGAATCTAAAGAAACATTTACAATGGAGATAGGCACCTCATTTGAATTGCTCCGCCTGGTGGCCGGTGAGGTTCATAATGCCTTATCCGATAAAGCATTCCCCATCCTACTGGCAGGAAATTGTAACACCACATTGGGAGCGATCAGCGGGCTGCTATCACAGAATCCTGGTCTAATTTGGTTTGATGCTCATGGAGACTTCGAAACTCCGGAGACAACGACCAGTGGTTTTCTGGATGGAATGGGATTATCTCTGATCACAGGTCAATGTTGGCAGGAAATGGTCAAAACGATACCGGGATATCGGACGATACCAGAGAATCGGGTGCTTTTAGTTGGAGCGCGAGATTTCGATGACGTGGAGTATTCTCGACTGGAATCATCAGAAATTACCCATCTGAAATGGGATGAATTGCGAGAGTCAGGTGTTGATAAAGCGATGAATCCACACCTGCATAGCCTTTCCACAAAGGTTGATCGAGTCTATCTCCACATCGACATGGACGTTCATGATGCCGATCTGGCTCCAGTCAATCTTTATAAGCCGGAAGGTGGTCTAACGCCAATGGAGGTAAGAGACGCCGTCCGCAATATTGCAAGTCAATTCCATATTTGCGGGGCGTCCATTACGGCTTTTGATCCTGATTCAGATGAAAATAACAAGGGGCTCCAAGCCGGTATTGAATTAATCGCGCTAATTTGTGAGATAGCCTACAATCAAGAGGAAAAATACTCCGCTTCGTAGACTTCCACCACGGTTTCCGGATCTTTCCAGCAGCTGGACCTCATGCCTGCCTTTTGACACAGATGTTGTAAAAACATCTCTTTATCAGGAAGCTGCTCCCACACTTGCGGAAGGAAAGTGGCCCGCTGCCACCCTTTGGAGAGTATGACACCGTGAATGCCCGGTTTTAATTTCGACTTAAGATCTTCCGCATCTTTAAATTTCAATTTTTGGGGAACGGTGAGCACGCTGACTTCAATATCGGTAGATGAAAGCTCTTTTGCAGTTAATGGAGAGAACCGGGGATCTCGAAATGCCGCGTTGAAGGCATTCTCTTCCACCCCTTTTAACAAAGCCTGCTCCGGCTCAATGGTTCCGATACAGCCCCTTAAACTTCCGCGTTGATGAAGTGACACAAAGCAACCGCGTTTTTCATAAACAGCCTGAGAAATACTATCAGGCGCTGGAATTTTTTCCCCTTTATTCAGGGCTTCCCGGATAACGGATCGCACCAATTGGACCAAAAATGCCTTATCAGACGCGGTGAGTACTGCCATCGATTCATTCATCCCTGTCTGAATCGGCGGATGCTGCAAAACCGCCGATGATCATCTCAAAAAAGCAAACCACACATAAACACCAAAGGTGATCCACGCCAGAATACAGATGATATAGCTACCCCAATCCACACGCTTGCTTGCCATGCCATGTTTGTCAACCATGCCGATTTTTGCTTTGCATGAAGGACATATCTGAGCATCCAGTGAGACATAGGTATAACATGATGGACACTTTTTTGTTACATGGGATGCTTCGGTAATCTTTCCCTGTTTCAAATTTGCCATCTTTTCACCTGACCTTGTTCCGTACAAGACAGAAGCATGCTATTCAATAAATCCCTCTTGAATGGTAATCTCACTCTCTTTCTTGACTTGTTTCAGCCATTCATCCAATGCTTGGAACTTCTTTTGTGACAGGAGCGTTTCTTTTAGCGTTCCTTTTTCTTTATCATACTCTGCCACATCAGGCAATCTTCTATCTTTCAACCGAATGACATAATAGCCCTTTCTGCCCTTGATAACATTTTCCGCCGGCTGTTTTTCTTTAAACAAGGCGAACGCTGCCTGCGATATCTCGTTTTCCCATCCAATTTCCGGAATCGCTTCATTGCGCTTAAAGTATCCCGTTGATTTAAACGTCAATTTTTTTTCTTCTGCGCTCAAGCCTGCCGAATCTTTTTCCTTCAAGGAAGTCAGGAGTTTCTTGGCTTCATTTTCAGCTGCTGATGCCTGTTTCTCTTTGATAAGATCGGCTTTAACGGTTTCCTGAACAGTTGCCAGATCGGGTATCTTCCCGGGATCCTTTTCAATGACCTGGAGGATATAATATCCATCCTTCAGATCCTGTATATCGCTCATTTCATTCAGCGGCAGGTTGAAGGCCGCATCGGCAAACTTTTTAGGGTCGGATATACCGGATTCTGCGCCGGATGCGGTAAACCATGAGGTGACCTTTACATCCAACTCCGCATGTTTACCGATCTCTGACAGCTTATCTCCTTCCATCGTGGTTTCGTAAAAGGCTTCCGCCTTATCATAGGCCAGGCTTTTAGCGGCCTCCGCCGTCAGTTTACTGCGAATTTCATCTTTGGCCTCATCAAGCGATCGAACGGATGCCGCATTGACCTTTTCAACCTTTATGAGATGCCAGCCGAATTGGGTTTTTACAGGATCGCTTACCTCACCGGATTTCATGGAAAACGCTTTTTCAGCAAAAGGAGCAACCATGTCTTCTTTCTTGAAAGCACCAAGATATCCGCCGCTGTCTTTTGTAGGACCTTCCGAGTATTTTTTCGCAAGCGCTGCGAAATCCGCTCCTTTTTTGTATTGTTCAAGAACTTCGACAGCCTTTGCTCTTTGCGCCTCAACCTCTTCCTCAGAGGCATTCGGGTCCACCTTGAACAAAATGTGTCTTGCTTCTACTGTTTTAGGGCTTTCAAATGTTTTTTTATGGTTCATGTAATACGCTTCAACATCTTCGTCTGAAACAACCACCTTATCTCTATAGTTTTCCGGATCAAAATGTATGTATTGGGATTTTACTCGGGGCGCCGTCTTATAATTTTCTTTGTTTGCATCGAAATAGGTCTGTATTTCTTCGGCCGTCGTTTCCACATTTTTGTAGCTGTCCGGTTCAAACAGGATATAATCAATATCGACGGATGCATTCTTCCAGTTGTAAAATTCTTTTTCTTCATTATCTGAAACTTGCACATTGGCAAATAGATAGGACTGAAGCTTTTCCACCAGCAGAGACTTTCGCTGGATTTTCTCGAATTCTTCGGGCGTCAGCCGATTGAGATCGAGGACACGCGCGTACATGCGGTTGTCAAATTGTCCATCAGATTGAAACGCCTTAAAGCGCTTTATCGAATCAATGATTTCACTGTCGGTTACTCTGATCTTTAAATCAGCCGCCTTCTGAAGCATCAGTTGCTGATCGACCAACTGATCAAGTGCCTTGCGGTTCAGCTGAAGCAATTTGAGCATCTCTTCGTTTAAACTCCCGCCGAACCTCTGGCGCGTCTGCTCCAGCAGTCTGTTATAAGTCGATCGATAGTCGCCAAGTGTAATGATGTCTCCATTCACACTTGCAACACTATTGGCCTTGCGGTTTCGAAAACTTCCGACCCCCCAGAAAACAAATACAATGACGATGGCGCCAAGTACCACTTTTATCAGCCAGCTCGTGGCATAATCCCGCATCAATCTGAGCATGTTTTTTTACCTCTCATATTATTAATGACGTCTGCTGTTTCCGATCTATTTTCGACCCGACGGTCTCAGCGCAAAAAGCACAAGTATATTCATATTTATCCCCTTCCGGCAGAACCAGCAGGAGCCGTTTGCGAACCGGAACCGCCCTCTTGCAGCGAGGGCAATACAGTTCTGTTGCGTCAAGCTCCTTGAAGGTCCCGGACCGGGATGACTCAGAAGCCTTCCGTCTAGAAATATTTTTGTAATATTCCGGTAGCATATAACACCTGTTGCCTGGATGTTTTCGTAATCCCCTGAAAAGCGTTAACTTTTCAGTCCTATGATGTTTATCTTCTCCCAATTAGTTGGGAGAAAGGGTCCAAGGGGTCCAGGATTCAAGGATTCAAGTGATTGTTTTCCAGGGATTTGATCATCGCTTTCAACTTTCTCTCCCCATCCCCGATCTCCTCTATTAATTCCTGAAGCCTCTCTTTTCCCATATAACCCAAGTCATCCGATAGCATCGTTTGCGTTTCAAAATAATTCTTAAGCATTTCAATCGACCCCTGGAACCCTCGAATCCTGGAATCCTTAATTTGGATCAACTCTTTTGGTAATGAACCATAAAAACTGTTAATCTATTTTTTCATATCATTTTTGTCAACTGTTTACCGCATCGCCTGCGAACATTATTATATTAAAAGCTCGACTTTCGGGGTTTATTTATTTTATATCATCCTATCCATAAGGAAAATCGATTAAGATTACAGAATTCAGGAGACAGAAGACAGAATAAAAAAGAAAGATTGACACCCGGAATAGTTTTTGTTAGTTGGCCATATATCAATGGGGCTGTAGCTCAGCTGGGAGAGCGCATGACTGGCAGTCATGAGGCCAGGGGTTCGAGCCCCCTCAGCTCCACCAATTATTGCAACATAAAAGGGCGGTTACAAGAACCGCCCTTTTTATTTGGAGCCATAGAAAATAGCCGGAATCAGGGTTAAAAAGGCCATTAGTTGACACGAATCTTGACAAGGTTGGCTAACGAAATCATAACCGTTTTCTGGCAGAGCGGTCGGACAAATTGCTGTTCCCGCGTGGTCTGGTATCGGCATTCTCTTTTAAAAATTGAATATCTATGATATAAAAAAATAAAAATTCGGAGGCATAGGAATGAAAGAATTTAGTGTAATAATTGAAAAAGATCAGGACGGCTTTTTTGTTGCTTCCGTACCGTCACTCCGGGGTTGTCATACCCAGGCCAAATCCCTTGATACGCTGATTAAGAGAATAAAAGAGGCTATTGAACTTTGCCTTGAGGTGGAAAAGCCGACATCCAATGAATTCATCGGCGTTCAAAAAGTAGCCATCAACGCATGACCACGTTTCCATCAATAACAGGCAGCCGGCTCATTCGCGCTCTGCAGAAATTAGGATTCGTAGTTATCCGTTCAAAAGGGAGCCATCATTTCCTGCAACACCGAGACGGCCGATGCACGGTTGTTCCCGTGCATCACGGTGAGACAATTGGCCGCGGACTTCTTGCCCAGATCTTAAGGGACTGTGATATTACCAAGGAAGAATTACAAAAGAAACTTTAAAGAAAACAGGCGCTTTTTCCCGGCAACATTGCTTCATTCATCAGCAAAATAATCCATGTCAATGCGTTTGATATCGTATGTCTGCACCGGGGTCACGCCAACGTTATTATCAATCATAAACTGGGCGAGCTGATCTCCCTCAGCTCCATCAAATAGCTCAATAAAAAAGGCGGTTACAAGAACCGCCCTTTTTATTTGGAGCCATAGAAAATAGCCGGAATCAGGGTTAAAAAGGCCATTAGTTGACACGAATCTTGACAAGGTTTTTGGTCGCTGGGGCTGGATGCGGGTGCCCGGCAATGCATATCTATTCAATTCCCATCATTTTCAATGTGGCGGCAGATCCCGATGCGAGCTTCGTTGAATAAAGAAATCCCGGCACGCTGTTAAAAATCCTGAATAATTCTTTGATATTTTATCAGCCGGATAGGTGTTGAATCAATTCAAGCGCTTCTTCTGTAGTGGCAACCGGGTGGGTTTCAAAATCCACATAGGGAACATATTGTTCAGTCGCTTTCATGATCTCAACATTCGTACCTTCCAGTATACAATATCCAGCTCCCTCAGAAAGAAAAATACCCCAATCTTTGGTTATGCCTTTGGCCATGTCCTGCTTGACCAATGCCATTAGTAATCCCCACCCGCCGCCTCTTTCTTTAGCATCTGCCGGTATCAGACTTTTATCCAAACTCCAGAGCATAAGGTACTTTGCCATAACGATCCTCCTTTCTTTCAATTGTTCAGTGCAATGAAGGTGCTCCCCAGAAGGTTGCACCAGGCCTTGAAAGACATGATTAGTTTGGCGACTTAAGATGTTCCATCAATACTATAGGACATCATTTTAGCTTTTTTTAAGGATTGCGAGTGCAGGTTGAGAACAAGCCAGATCAGGGACAGATGCTGAAATTCGGTATCATATCAGGTGTGATTAAAGTGTAATGAAAAATTGATAAATAATTTTGAGTGATGAGTCAAGTAATTTCTAAGGTTGTTGCATACAAATGACACTAATGGAAAAAATATCCACTGGCTCCATGCATAATGATACGTTTTTCATAATACCTGGATTTTGATATCTATCCGGGATCATAGAAATAGGCTTTTTCTGCCGTTCAAAGTGCCCTTTGTTGACACAAATCTTGACAAGGTTGGTTGTGTTTCGGTGTTGGGTGTGAGTGCCCGGTGATGGTGGTCTACGATGGAAAAGTTAGCGTATCACACAATAACAATCCCGGCCTTCA
>CAYTAQ010000098.1:0-12895 GCA_964435695.1 uncultured Desulfobacterales bacterium
ATGAGACATTTACAAGCATCTACAAAACAATAGAACAAACCGCCAAGGGCATCTTCCCTGAAGATGACGATGAAACGTGACCTCATTTATAATTACGGTTATCCATAAATTTTCATGCCCATGCGTGCACAACGAAGTATGAAAGCGCGAGCGATTCCTCACTTCGACATTGGATATTCGATATTGGATATTCTGCTGTTCTCTCTATATAGCCCGTAACGCGCACACCTCATTCTTTTTTCCCATCCTCTCACCCTCTCATCTTCCCAACTTCATTTATCTCGTTCCCCGCAACCCGTAACCCGTTCCCCGTAACCCGCCACGCATCCCTTTTTTATTTGCCTTACGGCTAGTTTCTTCTTGACATGGTTTCCGCAAAAACATTATAATGTGAACATTATTCCATATTATGGAACCATGGTCAATTAAATGCAAATTCAATCCATTCAACGCGCCTTAGATATTTTATCATTGTTTTCTCATGCCCAGCCGCGAAGAGGCCTCACTGAAATTGCGGCATCGACAGGGCTTGCCAAAGGCACAGCCCACAATATTATCAATACCCTCGTTCAGGGCGGCTTTCTAAAGCAAGACATGGAAACGCGCCGTTACCAGCTTGGACACAAGCTGTTTACGCTGGGGACCATTATGGCCGGCACCCTTGAAATTAATCAGAAAGCGGGCAGCCTGGCTCATCAACTGGCCGGACGCACCGGATTGATCTGCCGCGTGGCTATTTGGGACAATGATGCAGCACTGGTCACGCTCAACGCCGCACCCAATTATACGGACACGCTCTCCCAACAGATCGGCCCAAGAGTAGTAGCGTATTGTTCGGCCATTGGTCGTGCGTTGCTTGCCTATCTGGAACCTGACGATCTTGATGTTTACCTGAAGGAAGTGGAATTGATTCCATTCACGCCCAGGACCGTGACCGATAAAGCGCAGTTGAAGAAAATCCTTAACCAGACCAGAGAGCAAGGTTTTGCCCTCAATCATGAAGAGCTGGCAGTCGGACAAACCAGCATTGCCGCTACCATATTTAAAAGCCACGGTGTTTTGGCTGCATCCATCAGCCTGAGCGGCGGCTCGGATGTGGTCATGGGTCCTGAAAAAGGAAGCATCATTACAGACCTCCGAAGAACGGCCATTGAAATATCCCGCTATATGGGACACTATCCGATGGTGCCTAAGGAAAAGGTGAAATAATAAACAAATTTAATTATCTATTATCATACGTTTATTTGACTTAATCTGAACATGGAGGAACACTATGTCTGAAGAGAAACAAGTTGTAATACGACGACTCAAAACCGCCAAGGATCTTGGAAAATTCATGGCAGAGTACTACTATGAATTGGATGAGGCTTCAAAATCCGGCAAACAAAAGATTGCCTGGTGCACGAGTGTCGGACCTGCTGAGATATTGAGAGGAATGGGATTCCTGACATACTTTCCAGAAACCCACTCCGCCATGCTGGGCACCACACGCATGGCCAACGACCTGATACCGAAAGCCAATGCCATCGGATATTCCCCGGATATCTGCTCCTATCTGACAGCCGATATCGGTGCATTCCTTGAAGGTGTTTCCCCCTTGTCGCGGGCATTTAAAGGCATTGAAGGCGTTCCCAAACCCGATGTATTGGTTTACAATACCAATCAGTGCAGAGATGTCCAGGACTGGTTTGCCTGGTATGCTGAAAAATTCGGCGTCCCCCTGGTGGGCATTGAGACCTATCGCAATGTGCCGGAGGTTACCCCTTCCCACATCACCTCCATTGCCAGGCAAATGGAAAATATTGTGGAACCGCTGGAAAAAGTCGCAGGCCGGAAGCTCGATATGGACGAATTTAAAAGCGCCGTAACCCTCTCCCGCGAATGCTCGGATCTCTGGGAAAAATGTCTGGGTGCAGCCGCTGCCAAACCATCACCCTTAACCTTTTTTGACGGTACGACGCTCATGGGCCCTGCCGTGGTAGGACGCGGCACCCAGAAAGCCATCGACGCCTACAATCTATTGCTGGAAGAATTGGAAGAAAGGAACCAAAATAAAATCGGCGCCATCGAAAATGAACGCTACCGGCTTTACTGGGACGGTATGCCCGTCTGGGGAAGATTGAGCATGCATTCCAAGCTGTTCGCCGGCCTGGACGCAAATGTCATCGCATCAACCTACTGCAGCAGCTGGATATTCACTGCTCTGGACCCGGCTGAGCCCTTTGAAAGTATGGCAAGGGCGTATACCGAACTTTTCATTGTGCGCTCGGATGAGTATAAAGAAAGATACATCAAGGACAAGCTGGAATTTTATAACTGTGACGGTATTATCTATCATGATGCCAAAACATGCCCCAACAACACCAACTGCCGCTATGGCATGCCGCAGCGCCTGGAAAAATCCACCGGTATTCCGAGCCTGATCATTAACGGAGATTTAAACGACCTGCGCATGCTTTCCGATGAACAGACCAAGACCAATGTCGAAGCGTTTATTGAACAGTTGGAGGAAGATGGCCGGTAACTAATCAAAACGAATATCGAATAATGAATAGAGAATATCCAATGATGAAGGATTAAAATCCCCCCAGACCCCCCTTTGGAAAAAGGGGGAATTCGCCGACAGAAATCTTTGTGCGTGGGTGCAGCCTGATTGAGGTGTGACAGCTTTAACATCAACTCAAAGCAAGTCCCCCTTTAGCAAAGGGGGATTTAGGGGGATTTTTAAAATGATAGAATTCCTTCCCTGGAAATTCATAATTCGATATTGAGCATTGGATATTTAATTTCATAGCAAAGGAGAACCTCCCATGTTAGATGCATTGTTTAAACCCAAAGGCGTCGCCGTCATCGGCGCTTCCACCAAAGAGATGCATATCGGCAACCGCGTGATCAAAAACCTTATTGATTTTGGGTATACGGGTGGCATCTACCCCATCAACCCCAAGGCGGACGAAATACGCGGTTTGAAAGCCTATCCATCTGTTTTGGAAGTTCCGGGTCAAATCGATGTGGCCCATTTGGTGATCCCTGCCAAATTTTCGCCGCCGGCCTTTGAAGACTGCGGCAAAAAGGGCGTCAAACACATCATTATCAACTCAGGGGGGTTTTCCGAAGTGGGCCCCGAAGGCGCCGCCATAGAAAAAGAATGCCTGGATATCGCTAAAAAGTACAATATGCGGGTACTCGGTCCCAACTGTCAGGGGATCATCAATACGGATCCTGCCTATCGGGCGTACTGTAATTTTACCTTCACCTTTCCGGATCCCGGTTACATTTCCATTGTGGCGCTCAGCGGCGGTGTGGCGGAGCTCATCCACCAGGGATTTGCTTCAGCCGGTGTCGGCACCCGGATATATGCTTCAAACGGCAATGCCTGCGATATTACCATTCCGGAGATTTTACGCTATTTAGGCGATGACGACGGCACACGGGTGATCGTTACCTATGTGGAAGGTTTGCGGGATCCCGCCACTTTTATGGAAGTCGCTACCGAGGTGGCAGCCAAGAAACCGGTTCTCGCCATGAAGGCCGGCCGCACGGAAGCCGGAGCAAAAGCGGCAGCGTCCCATACCGGCGGCCTTGCCAAAGAAGATCTGGCCACGGATCTGATCTTCAAGAAAGCCGGCATTCTGAATTTCATGGATGAGGGCGAGCTCATCAAAGCAGCCACAGCCTTTGCCTCTCAGCCTATCCCCAGGGGCAACCGTGTCGGCATCATCACCAACACAGGCGGGCCCGCGGTCATTGCCACCGATGTTCTGGTAGGCGCCGGGCTTGAATTGCCCCCTCTTTCCGAAAAAACGGAATCCTTTCTAAAAGAAAATTTATATCCGGAAGCTTCGGTTCACAACCCTGTCGATGTGCTGGCTACCGGACCGGGAAAACATTTCCGAGCCTGTCTGGACGCCATGATGGAAGATGATAATTTCGACGTGGTTCTGGTAAATTTTGTAACGCCCTTTTTTGTGGACAATGAGAGCATTGCCAGGGAAATCGTTGCGGTCAGCCGGCAGCAGCGCAAGCCGGTTGTCTGCAATCTTATGACCGACAAGAAACAATGGACGGAAGTCGTCAGGATCCTCCGCGACGGCGGCGTTCCCAGCTACCCGCTTCCCGGCGAAGCAGCACGGGCCATTACAGCACTGGTACGCTATCATTGGATCCAGAAACGCGATCCCGGCAAGATATTGGTCTTCAATGATGTGGACAAAGCAAGGGCCCAAAATATCGTCAAAACAGCCAAGACATCCAACCGCAAGATCCTCTCGGCTCAGGAAGTTTACGAAATTCTGGATGCATATGCCGTCCCGACGGCGCCCTGGCAAATGGCGGATTCTGCTGAAGCAGCAGTAAAGGCGGCAGCTGAAATCGGTTTTCCAGTGGTAGTCAAAGCCGATTCCGCCACAGTTGTTCACAAAAGCGATATGGGCGGCGTCGCTGTAAATCTTTCAGACGGTGCGGCTGTGCGTGCTGCCGTTGAAAAAATGCAGAAAAATCTGAAAGCCGACGATCTTCGATTCTTTATCCAAAAATTTATGCCCGGCGGTCTTGAAATTATTTTGGGGGCTAAAGCGGAAGAAGGGCTTGGGCATTTGATCATGTTCGGTCTGGGCGGTATTTTTGTAGAAGTTCTCAAGGACGTTGTCTTCAATCTGACGCCGGTGACGGACACAGAGGCAGCAGAGATGCTCGCGGAAATCAAGGGCGCTTCGATTCTTAAAGGTGCCCGCGGTCAAAAAGGCGTCAGCCTGGCTGCCATTGAAACGCTCATCTGCCGTTTGTCCCAACTGGTCAGTGACCTGCCGGAAATCCAGGAAATGGATCTGAATCCTGTCATGGCATTTGCAGACGGGGTGTGTGTCGTGGATGCAAGGATCTCCTTATAAACCGCAGAATATCGAACAAGGAATATCGAATGTTGAAGTAATCATCATTCTGCAGTTCCTGTTCGATATTCGTTTTTAAATAATGTATATATCGCAACAGATGGGTATAAGACTGAACGTTCAACATTCAACGTCCAACTTTCAACATCGAAAATGGTAGTCGCTGCGCTCCGCCATTCTTTATAATTTCATCACCACAGAAGAATCAAAATATAATTCGATAAAATACCTTCTTGGACGTTGAACGTTGGATGTTGAATATTGGATATTCATTTTTTTTCGTTGTTTTTTCTCAGATCCCTTCGCCCGACTATGTAAAATGTGGATTTCATGAAATGCACGTTTTAGCTTCGCAACGTCGCAATCAGCCGCTTCGGCTCCTTCAGCAAAGACAAGGCATCGATAATATTCCGGCAGACGATATCCGAAGCAGTCAACAATGCCGTCGACATCCCTTCTGCCTGCATCAATCCGATACCCAGCGCCGCTTCTTTCACCATTAAACGATCATTCATGCCGTTTCCAATACACACGGTGGTATCTGTTCCCAATTTTGACACATAGGCCAGCTTGCTTTCGGCCTGATGTTCCGTGGAAATAATTGTCAGATTGCATGCCACGCCCTGTAATTCCTTTTCTACGGAGCCGAAGGTATCAGCGGTAATCACATGAAAATCGACATGGTCCGAAAGCGCTTCCATGAGCAATGCCACGCCGTCTATCAGTTTGCCGTCAACGGCAATGGTGCCGTTGAAATCACAAACCACATGCTGAATTTTCAATCTCCGGTATCCGGGTATTTCTATGGTCAACATGGCAGGCAGCTCCGTTTTCATATCTTGTTTTGTGAATGACAGGAATATGTTCCACTATAATAAATAAGTCAAACCGAATATCCAATTTCAATTACATGAATTTCCAGGGATGGTATGCTATCATTTTAAAAATCCCCCTGAAGAGGCTGTCCCGCAACTTGTCATCCCGGCCAAGTCCCGCGATTTGGCATGGGCTTTGACAAATCGTGGGATGCGAGCCGTGGTTCGACGGGCTCACCACCCTGAGCAACGTCGAAGGGGGATCCAGAAACTGGTTGAAATTAATAATTAAACTGAAATTATTGGCCTGTGCTGCATAGCGCTAAAGACAGTGATTTGTTTAGCGGGAGAAATCCCCCCTGACCCCCCTTTGGAAAAGGGGGGAACGAGAAGCAAAGGCTAATGGCTTCCCCTTTTTCAAATCGGGGAAATGAAACAACTCAAAGCAAGTCCCCCTTTTAAAAGGGGGATTCAGGGGGATTTCAAAGCGGGAAAACAAAACAGCCCAAAGCAAGTCCCTCTTTGAAAAAGGGGGGTCAGCAGGCTGTCCTGTAACCATTTTTATGCTTTTACGAGCCATTAACAGCAGGGCTAAAGCCCTGGACTACATTGTGGCAACATGCTGATTGTTAACAGTTTTTCATTTAACGTCCCATGGCGTTCTTCCGTAGTGCAGGGTTTTAACCCTGCCTTTGCGGGTTGCGGGACAGCCTCCCAGGGGGGATTTACATACTTCGTTGACAATTTGCCATTAATCATTGACAATTGACAGTTATTGATAAAAAACATTTTGCAAACAGCATGTTGTTAGCTCCTCGAAAGGAACGTTAAGCGTGACACTGCCAAACATCAAAATAAAGGGATATGTTCCCGGTTCCATCGGTCGGATTGCCGAGCTGCATGCCTTGTATTATCATGATGCATGGCAATTCGGACAGTATTTTGAGGCAAAGGTCGCCACTGAAGTGTCCCAATTTCTGGCTCGCTTCAAAGCTGACCAGGATGGTTTCTGGACCGCCTGCAGGGATAACCGCGTCCAGGGTTCCATCGCCATCGACAGCATGAATGTTGCCTCGGAAGGCGCCCATCTGCGATGGTACATTGTATCACCGGAATTTCACGGCCATGGTATCGGCCGCTTACTGCTGAACCAGGCCATCCAATTTTGCCGGGAGCTGAATTATTCCCGGATCTATTTGTGGACTTTTGAAGGATTGGAATCCGCCCGCTGTCTTTATGAGCAAAACGGATTTCGTATGGTGCTCCAGCAGGAAGGCGCGCAATGGGGAAAGAACGTCAACGAGCAGAAATATGTTCTCAAGCTGTAAATCGGGTTACGAGTTGCGGGTCCAAGACAAATGAAAATGGGAAGCTGTGAGGGTGAAAGGATGGGAAAAAGAATGAAGTTGGGAAGACAAGAAACCGAGGGGATGAAGAAAATCTTCCAACTTCCCAATTTCTCAACTCCCCATCTTCTGTCTTTTAAACAATAACTCAGGAGTTAATATTGAAAATGAAAACACCATCATGGAAAAATAAACTTTCACGCTTTATACGGGGATGGGGATTTCCAATTGTGGCCGCCATATTGATTGCCACGTCCTTTAAATCCGCCATTGCCGATTGGAATGACGTACCCACCGGCTCCATGAAGCCCACAATTTTAATCGGAGATAGAGTCTTTATCAATAAGCTGGCATATGGCCTTAAAATTCCCTATACGACCCGGCATTTATTCCGATGGGCTGAACCCAGGCGGGGCGACATTGTCGTGTTTTATTCTCCCAAAGACGGTACGCGCCTCATCAAACGCGTGGTGGGAATTCCAGGCGACAGCATTTCATTGTACAAAAAGCGGCTTTTCATCAATGACACGCCTGTATCGTATGAATTTTTAGACAAGGAAAGCCTCGCGCAGATACCGCCGAAGTTGAAATTGCAATACCAGATTTACTCCGAAAATCTGGAAGGAAAACAGCATCCTGTCATGATTTCAGGCGCTAAAACCTTTTTGGATTCTTTTGATCCCATTCAGGTCCCTGAGGGGAAATTTTTTATGATGGGAGACAACAGGGACAATTCCGCGGATTCGCGCGTTTTTGGATTTGTCGATAAAAACCTCATATTGGGTCATGCAACCAATATTGTCATGAGCAGGGACGGCTCATTTTTGAATCCCAGATGGGAGCGGTTTTTTAAAAAGTTGATATAATAATTAGCTCATAGGAAATAGCTGATAGGGTATAGGTTATAGTAGCTGCAACCGCTATCACCTATGACCTATCGCCTATGAGCTATGAGCTATCAAAGGAATTGAACAATGGACATCAAGGAAACCATCAAAGATCGCCGCAGCATCCGGAAATTTTTAAATAAAAGTGTTTCAGAAGAAACCTTGCGTGAGTTGATTTCAGAATCACTGTGGGCGCCTTCATGGGGAAATACGCAACCATGGGAATTTATGGTAATCACGGGTCCCCCTCTTGAGCGGTTTAAAGAGGAAAACAAAAACGCGCTGTTGTCAGGTAAAAAACCTTGCCCGGAGATCCAGATGCCTCAGGAGTGGCCGGATGCCATGAAGGCACGATATATCGATATCGGCAGAAGTGTTCTGAAAGCCCAATCCATTGCCAGGAAAGATTTGGATGGAAGACTGAAATACTATGGCGATATGTTTTCGCTGTTCGGCGCAACCGCTCTCTTGTTGATCCTGTTGGACAAAAGCCTTTTGATCGAATATGCCATGCTCGATATCGGTCTTTTTCTTCAAACGTTTATGTTGTTGGCGCACAATAAGGGACTTGGCAGCATTGCATTGGCTGCATCGGTCAACTATCCCGACATCCTGCGTGAACAGTTTCCTATCCGGGAAAACAAACGCATTGTCATCGGCGCCGCCATCGGTTGGCCGGACGGGAATGCACCTGTCAATAAATTCGAGCGCAGAAGAGCCACCATTGATGAAAGCGGAATTTGGATTAAATAATTCCGAAACCGATTAATAATTTTCAGAAGGCTGGGGGCGATTCCAAAAGAGCACTTACCGCCCGCTTCGCTCAAGACGCTAAGGACGCAAAGGAGATATATTTTTTTCCTGGTCGAAGAAACCAATGACCAGGAAAAATACCATGCCCTGCAGGCAATAACTATTGTATCAAACTTATAGAAAACAACCTACACCAATAACCAGGAAATGTCCGAAGGGCTGAGTTCTTTTGTTGAATCGGGGCTCTTTGATTCAACAAAAATAAAAAATCTTTGCGCCCTTTGCGCCTTGGCGGTTCAAGCTTTTGCTCTTTGCCGATGGTTAAAAACGATATGCACTACGTTAACATTCAAAATTACGGCCCGGTCACATCCTGCGAACTGGGGTGGTCGATTATAGGCCGTCCCTCATGGACGGTTTATTTTTATATCGTTGACAATATCTGCATTGACACCGGCCAGAGCCGCATGCGAGCGCATGCCCTGGCTTTTCTTGAGCATTTCAAACTTCATCAAATTGTTCTGACGCATCATCACGAGGACCACAGCGGCAATGCAGCCGCCATCAAAAAATCACGCCATATTCCTGTGTACGGACATCCCTTTGCGGTTGAAAAAATGCAGCAAAAAAACAACATTCTTCCGTATCAACATTACATGTGGGGTGCAAGTTCTCCTTTAGCCATGCAGCCCTTGCCGGATATCATCGAGTCGGATACGATTGTTTTGCAACCGATCCATACACCGGGTCACAGCAAAGATCATGTCGTATTCTATGAGGAAAAAAAGGGGTGGCTCTTTTCCGGCGATCTTTTTCTTGCCGAGCGGATTAAGTATTTTCGTTCCGACGAACGCATGAAAGATCAGATAGATTCCTTGAAAAAAATAAATACACTTGATTTCCAATCGCTTTTTTGTGCTCACAACCCGAAACCCATTGAAGGAAAAAAATGGATTTCAAACAAACTGCAATTTTTGGAAGATCTCTACGGGAATATTCAAAAATTCTGGGAAAGGGGGTTTTCTGTCGATGAGATTTCCAGGGCCATGGGATTAAAAGAAATTTATCCGGTCAAAATAATCTGCATGGGAAATGTCAGCATGAAAAACATGATTCGCTCAGCTGTTAATTCTTTTAATCAGATCATTTAAAACACGAAAGGACGAAATCACGAAAATTTGATTATTATGATTTATTTGTTATTTTGGTTATTGTGATTCAATAATAAGATATCTTGTTTAAAAAGTCCTTATCTTCATCCAGCCATTCTTTGCCGAATTTTCGCTCACAGAATTTTAAGAATCTTTTATACCAGCCGGCCCATGTATTCTCACCCTTCTGTTTTGCCAGCAGGACATCCGTCAGGAAAACTTCAAGTTCACCCATCTCTTCTTTCGGTACGTAATAGGCGGCGCCTTTCATATAAGATTTCTTGATGTGGTCCTGCGATATCGCATGGGCTGTCAGCATCACCGCCGTAATATCCTTTTTTGCACAAATATCCAGCAAGTCATATCCGGAAACGCCCATGATATCCAATATGGCAACTTCAAACCATTGGCTTTCCAGATGCTTCCTGGCTTCCTCATAACTCGATGCGGTGACAATGTCACACATGGGCAGTAAATCCTTCAACGTCTCGAGGACATCAGCTTCATCGTCGACGATCAATACTTTCTTGCCGGCCAGCATGTTTGCGTTTTCCATCATTTTTTCCTTGTGCGATTTTTGCGGGAACGATAACTCGAATTGTTTCCGGATCAGGGTATCGTTTTATATCATACCCATTGTGAAAAACAAAGAATGATTTTTCTTTTCAAAAAGAGCCGGGTGGTGTAGTTTGGGATGACGCTTAGAGAAAAATATTTACCGCCCGCTTCGCTCAAGACGCAAAGAACGCGAAGGAGTTTTTTTTGATTTTCAACAAGACCCCCCTGAAAATCAAAACACTTCATCCTGCGGAAGCAGTTGCTGTAACTCTTCAAGCGTATCAACTTTTGCCCGAAGGGCAAGGTGGCTTTTTTTCCTGGTCAGCGCTTGCCTGGTGAAATTCTGCGAAGCAGACCCGGAGGGATTTCATCTGGGGTCTCTTCGACCAGGAAAAAGAAATATCCCCTTTGCGTCCTTTGCGTCTTTGCGGTTCAAAAAAGAAGAATAAATATGACGCTTAACCTGAAATGGAAAAAAACCCACTGCGCCAGAATGGATCATGGCGGCTGCGCGCTAAAGGTGGGCGTACAGGGCAACCGCATTGTCAAAATCAAAGGAGATCCGGACGGGTATTTGAACCGCGGTTATATCTGCCCCAAGGCACTCGCGTCTGCAGATCGTCTCAATCACCCCGCGCGCCTCAAATATCCTTTGAAGCGAACCGGGAACCGGGGAGACGGCAAATGGGTGCGAATTTCCTGGGCGGACGCCATCTCGGAAATCAGCCGTCATCTGAAAAAGATAAAAGCCGAATACGGTGCCAAAAGCGTTGCCTTTGGTCAGGGAATGCCCAAGGGCTTGGAGCATTTTACACTAATTCGGCTGGCCAATCTGTTTGGCTCACCCAACGTGGTATCCACCCAGGATGTCTGCCATTCTCCGCGCGAGGTCAGCGGGATACATACCTGCGGATTTTATCCGGTAGCCGATTTTCATCACAAAAGCGACCTAGTCGTTCTCTGGGGCAGCAATATTACCGCCACCAACGAGGAAGGCGAAATTTGCAGTCTCCTGATGAAGCAGATCAAACAGGGAACAAAACTGATTATCATAGACCCGCGAAAGACTGTCCTGGCCGGCCGCGCCGAGCACTGGCTCCAGATTCAACCCGGCACCGACCATGCCCTTGCGCTCGCATTTCTAAATGTCATTATCGCGCAAAAGATATATGACAAGGCATTTGTATCTTCATGGACCACCGGGTTTGACGAACTGGCAGCCCATGTCAAGGCATACACACCTGAGAAGATGTCCGCCATCACCCGCATTCCCGCCGACAGCATCAAAAAGGCCGCCATGGCTTATGCACAGGCCCCATCCGCCGTGATCCAGTGGGGCAATCCGCTTGAGCACCATGTGCATAACTTTCATACCATTCGCGCACTCATATGCCTCATGGCCATTTGTGGAAACCTGGATATCCCCGGCGGCAATGTTCATGCCCTGGACCCGCAGATTTTAAGCCTTCGAAAATTTGTCTGTCTGGATCTTTACCCCGATAAAATTAAAGAAATGATATCGACCCATCACCGGATCATACCCAAGTTTATCGCCGTTCCTGCTGCATTTTTCCGAGAAGCCGTCCTGAAAGAAACCCCATACCCCATAAAGGCAGCCTATTTTCAGTGCACCAATCCCCTGCTGGTGTATGCCGGCAGCCCCAAAACATATGAAGCCCTCATGAAGCTCGAATTTCTGGCTGTTTCGGATATTTTTATGACGCCGACGGCCGCCATGGCCGATATTGTTTTGCCCGCAGCCACCCATTTTGAATTCAACGACATCGGGCACTATGGTTTGGGGCACGGATATATCCTGGCACGTCCCAAGATCGTTGATCCCCCTGAGGAATGCTGGCCGGATATCAAAATATTAAACGAACTGGGAAAAGTTTTAACACCCCCCAAATCCTGGTTTGCCTCTTACCAGGATTTGCTTGAATCGGTTTTATCGACAACGGGCATGAACTATCAGGCATTTACGGAAGCCGGTTACCTCAAAGGACCGGAGCATTTTCAAAAATACAAAACCAACGGTTTTAGAACGCCCTCCGGTAAAGTCGAACTGCTGCTGAGCATGGCCGGCAAACAGGGTTTGGACCCGCTGCCTGTGTTTAAGGGTATCCCGGATAAAAAAGATCCCAAATACCCCCTGACATTGACCAGCATCAAGGATCGTTTTTTTCTGCATTCTTCCTATCGATGGATCGCGCGTCTGAGAAAATCAAGCCCTGAACCCAGGGTGGAGATACACCCGGAAACCGCGGCCGCATATGATATTCGCCACGGCGATGCAATCGTCATTGAAACCCGATACGGCGCCATTACCCAGTCTGCGCATGTCACGGATAAGATTTTGCCCGGTGTCGTATCCGCCGCCTACGGATGGTGGTTTCCTGAAGGATCGGTTGAAACTCAGTATGATTGGCAAACATCGAATTTCAATATGCTGACATCCATGGAACCGGTGGGAAGGGAATTCGGTACGCCGAATCT
>CAYTAQ010000098.1:12995-14994 GCA_964435695.1 uncultured Desulfobacterales bacterium
CTGGAGAATACCATGACTGACGAACTCTTGGCAAAAGCCAAACGATACGGATGGATCATATTCTGGATACTGGCATTTGGATATATCCTGGTCTATTTTCACCGGCTCTGCCCGGCGGTTGTCGCGGTGGAAATGATGAAGGATCTCAAGGCCAGCGGTGCATTGACCGGATTTTTAGGCGCCGCATATTTTTATCCGTATGCGGCCATGCAGTTGCCTGCAGGCCTGTTATCAGACTCCTGGGGACCTAGGAACACCATTACCCTCTTTTTTATGGTCGCCTTTATCGGTTCGATTATTTTGGGTTTCGCACCATCCGTATTCCTGGCAATCGTGGGACGCGCACTCGTGGGCCTGGGAGTGGCCATGCTCTTTGTCCCCACCATGAAGATCCTGGCCGAATGGTTTCACGCCGGCCAATTTGCCATCATGACGGGTATTTTAATGGCCCTGGGCGGCTTGGGATCTTTAATTGCCGCCACGCCGCTGGTTCTGCTCAGTAACTGGATCGGCTGGCGCATGTCCTTTGTTGCGGTGGGTTGTTTTACCCTGATTTTAGCAATTCTGGTTTGGCTGATTGTTCGCGACCGGCCTTCGGACATGGGCTGGCCGTCACCGGCGGAAACTTCGACTTCCGCAATACCTCCCATAACGTTGAAGGAAGGTGTCACAAAAGTTCTCACAACTTTTGCATTCTGGCCCATCGCTGTCTGGTTCTTTTTTGAAATGGGCATATTCTTCTCTTACGGCGGTCTCTGGGGCGGCCCCTATTTGATGCAGGTCTATGGTTACAGCAAGGCGCAATCCGGTCATATTCTTTCGATGCTTGCCATCGGCATGATCGTCGGGAGTCCTTTATTGAGCTATATTTCAACCAATGTGGTGAAATCGCGCAAAATCGTCATTGTTTTCTGCAGTGCGATGGTGTTCTGCATCGCCGGAATCCTTGCCTTTGCTACAGCAGTAATTCCATTGGCAATACACTATCTGATGTGCCTTGGGCTTGGCATATTCGGCAGCGCCGTTGTCGTTATCGGTTTTACCACCAACAAAGAGCTCTTTCCGGTTCAAATGGCCGGCACAGCCACAGGCCTGGTAAACCTGTTTCCCTTTGCCGGCGGCGCCGTCTTTCAGCCGATTCTGGGATATGTGCTCGAAAAACAGGGCAGAATTGACACGGCATTTACTCTGGCAGGATACCGGAACGCATTCATGGTCCTGTTTGCCTGTGGCGTGATTGCCCTGATCGCCAGCTTTTTCTTTAAAGAAACGCTGGTGAAGCGTGAAGGGTGAAGTGTGAGGCGTGAAGGGACAGGTGTAATAGCTGATAGGTGATAGGAGATAGAATACCGGAAAATCGGGAAGTTCAGAGGACGGGAAGATAATTTTTTAGACAGGATTTACAGGATTGAAAGGATCTTTTTGTGGTTTCCGGAAGAAACCACAAAATAATCATCGCCTGCGGCGGAAAAGAACGGAAAATGGCTGGACTCCATAAAAATAGTACAACGGGTATACATTCCCACGCTGGAGCATGGAAATCCCCCTGAATCCCCCTTTTCCAAAGAGGGATTTGCTTTGGGCTGTTTCGTTTCCCCACTTGGGAATCCCCCCTGCCCCCCTTTGGAAAAGGGGGGAATAGCGGTGGCCCGCCTTTGGAAAAGGAAAACTTGCGGAGTGCACTTTGCCAAAGAAGGACTTGCTTTGGGCTGTGTGGTTTTCACGCTTTGAAATTCCCCTTTTCAAAGGGGGATTGTTTTGGGTTGTTTCGTTTTCCCGGCTTTGAAAAAGGGGTAACCATTAGCCTTTGCTTCTCGTTCCCCCCTTTTCCAGAAAAGCAGCCATTGGTTTTTGCTTCTCGTTCCCCTCTTTTCCAGTAAAGCAGCCATTGGTTTTTGCTTCTCGTTCCCCTCTTTTCCAGTAAAGCAGCCATTAGCCTTTGCTTCTCGTTCCCCTCTTTTCCAGTAAAGCAGCCATTAGCCTTTGCTTCTCGTTCCCC
>CAYTAQ010000099.1:0-14974 GCA_964435695.1 uncultured Desulfobacterales bacterium
GCATTGATGACCTGATTCTTACCGGCGCTATCCATTCCCAGAACCCTGCCGCGTCTACTGTTCAGGTCCCCCATGATATCACCCATATATTCGTCGGGTGTTGTAATCGTTACCTTCATAATCGGCTCCAACAGCACGGGGTTCGCATTTTCAGAGGCTTTTTTAAACGCCAATGAGCCCGCAATTTTAAAGGCCATTTCAGATGAGTCCACCGCATGGAAGGAGCCGTCGTTCAGGGTCACTTTGAAATCGATGCAGGGAAATCCGGATAGCACACCCTTTTGCGATGCTTCGATGATACCCTTTTCAACTGCAGGGATATATTGACGGGGGATAGAGCCCCCGACAACCGCATCGACAAATTCGAATCCCGCTCCCCGCGGCATGGGTTCCATGTCGATCCAGCAATCGCCATACTGCCCATGACCACCGGATTGCTTTTTGTGTTTTCCCTGCGCTCTTGTTTTTTTCTTGATGGTTTCTTTGTAAGGCACTTTGGGTAGGCTTAAATTGACTTCGACGCCAAACTTTCGCTTGAGCTTTTCAATGGTTGCCTCAATGTGAACCTGCCCTGCGCCGAAGAGCACTATCTGTTTTGTTTCAGCATTTTTTTCAAGCCTCAAGGCAAGATCTTCTTCCAGAATTTTTGAAAGAGAACTGAAAATTTTATCTTCGTCACCTTTGGATTTGGGCTGGAGGGCAAATGACATCAACGTTGGCAGCGGTTCAGCGCATTTAAATCGAATTTTGTTGTTTTCATCACACAGGGTATCACCCGTAGTTGTCTCCTTGAGCTTGGCAACCGCGACAATGGAGCCTGGTCCGGCTCCGGAAGCCGGTTTTTGCTCTTTGCCCGAAATCGTTAAAAGTTGATTGAAACGCTCTTTGGTTTCCTTGGTGGAATTGTAAAGATTCCCTTCGGAACCCAGTGTGCCTGATACGACTTTGAATATGGAAAGCCTTCCGGCATATGGATCCGCGATGGTTTTAAAGACAAACCCGGAAAAAGGTGCGTCCGGATCGAGGTGCCGTTCGATTTTTTCTTCGGTTTTGGGATCGACTCCGGTTCTGGGATTTTTATCAGCGGGAGAGGGCATGCAGCTGATAATGCCGTCCATAAACAGATCAACGCCGATATTTTTTATTGCGGAGCCGCACAGCACCGGCACAAATGTTTTTGATAACGTTCCTTTTCTCAAGGCGGATTTGATATCATCATCCGATAGGGTTTCTCCCTCAAGATAGCGTTCAATCAGCTCGTCATCAGCTTCTGCTACGTCTTCAATGAGCTTTTCCCTCTCGTTGTCAACAAGGTCCTGCATATCGTCCGGGATATCTATTTTGGTGGGGGTGCCTGCTTCATCATAAATATAAGCCGCCATACCGACAAGATCGACAATTCCTTTAAAATTGTCTTCTTTGCCGATAGGAAGTTGGAGCGTTACGGGTTTCAGGTCAAAAGAATTTGTTATGTCCTGGAGCGTTCTGGAGAAATCAGCCCGTTCACGGTCCAGTTTATTGATAAAAATCATACACGGCAGGTCAAACTCTTTTGAAAATTCCCATGCCTGCTCCGTTTGAACCTTTACACCATCCACTGCATCCACCAACATCACGGATCCATCGGCTGCCTGCATGCAAAGTTTGGTATCGGTAAAAAAATTCTGATCACCCGGTGTGTCAATGAGATTCACAATATGCTTTTTCCAGTTATACTGGCAGAATCCAGTACTGATACTGGCGGATCGCTTGATTTCTTCCGGATCAAAATCCATAATGGTATTTCCATCCTCAACGCGCCCGATCCGGTTGGTTATGCCCGATTTATACAGCACGACTTCCGCCAGGGAAGTCTTACCTGCACCACCATGTGCAACCAAGGCTATATTTCTCATTTGATCTAATGCGTCGCTCATTTAGGCTCCTCTCTTTGTGCATGTTTTTCAAAAGATAGCAAAAACATATTTTTTATATGCAATGAATGAAAAAATCAAGTCAAACATGTCTTCATATGGATAAGAAATTCTATGTTTCCCTTGGGGCCTTTGATAGGAGAGGTGGTAAGTGATTGAATGTCAAGGCCGGTATGTACGAAAAAAGCTGATAAACTCTCAATGACCGCCTGATGATGTTCAGGGTTTTTGACGACGCCTCCTTTTCCCACTTGGTTTTTGCCGACTTCAAACTGCGGTTTGATCAAAGCGATGATCGATGCGCCGGTTTTAAGGAATTTCAAGACGACCGGGACAACGATTTGCAAAGAGATGAATGACACGTCGATGGTCACAAGATCGACAGGGGAGGGGATTTTATCAACGGTCATATGGCGAATGTTTGTTCTTTCGATCACCGTTACTCTGGGATCTGTGCGCAATTTCCATGCGAGCTGTCCGTATCCCACATCCACGGCATATACGTGCTCAGCTCCATTTTGTAAGAGGCAATCTGTAAAGCCGCCGGTTGAAGCACCGACATCCAGGCAGGTGGATCCGGTAACATTCACATGAAATTCGTGCAGGGCTTTTTCAAGTTTAAGACCGCCACGACTTACAAAGAGGAAATCCTTCCCGATGATGGAAACTTTGTCGGTGCTCGATACCTGTCTGCCCGGCTTGTCAATTAATTGATCATTGACCATGACTTTCCCGGCCATGATCATGGCTTGAGCACGTTGTCTGCTTTCGATCAATCCTTTTTCTACAACGAAAAAATCAAGTCTTTTTTTTTCGGTCATCGCGTTTAAAGAATAGGAAATTATAGGACCTATAGGACGTATGGGACCTATAAAGAATGAGTCTTATAGGGCGCATGGGACCTATTTGTTTTTTTTAAGCATCTGTTCGGCAGCTGCAGCAATTGCATTTGCATCAACACCATATTTGGCTCTGAGTGCCTTTTGCGGCCCATGTTCCACAAATGTATCCGAGATTCCGATACGCTTGAGATTGAAGCCTGTCATACCGGCCTCATTCAGGCATTCGAGAACAGCGCTGCCAAAGCCGCCCTGCAGAACATTTTCTTCAACAGTAATGATGCATTTTGCCTTTTCTGCATGATCGGTAATCAACGCTGCATCCAGCGGTTTAATAAAACGGCTGTTTACCACTGTCGCTTCAATCCCTTTTTCTCCCAGCAGGCGATGCGCCCTTAAGGATTCGTTGACGCTGCTGCCCACCGCGAAAATAACGATATCTTTCCCCTGCCGGAGAACCTCGCCTTTTCCAATGGGCAACGCTTTGCATTTATGGCTTATATTTACACCGACGGCTTTCCCTCTTGGATAACGAACCGCTATGGGGCCATTGTGGGCGATGGCCGTATACAGCATATGGCGCAATTCATCTTCATCTTTCGGCGCCATGATTACCATATTCGGCAGGCATCGCAGAAAGGAATAATCGAATAATCCCTGGTGAGTTGGTCCGTCCTCGCCGACAATGCCGCCTCTGTCGATTGCAAAAATAACTGGAAGTGCGTCTAAACAGACGTCATGCAAAATTTGGTCATAAGCCCTTTGGAGAAAGGTGGAATAGATGGCTATGACGGGTCGGAATCCCTCTGTGGCCAACCCTGCTGCAAATGTGACACCGTGGGGTTCAGCTATGCCCACATCGAAAAATCGTTGGGGAAATATTTGAGCGAATTCCTTAAGTCCTGTGCCTTCCGGCATTGCCGCGGTAACGGCAACAATTCTTTTGTCATTTTCTGCGAGTTCGATCATGGTTTCACCGAACACCTCGGTATAAGACGGGATTTCAATTTCCGAAGGGATACACGTGCCTGTTTCTACATCGAAACTGCCGCATCCGTGAAAATAGACAGGATTTTTTTCAGCCGGTGGATATCCTTTTCCCTTGGTGGTGGTGACATGCAGCAGCACGGGCTCGTCCCGAAACTTGATGTTGTTTAAAATGTCAATGAGCTGTTCAATATTATGGCCGTTAATAGGGCCGAAATATTCAAAGTTAAATGCCTCGAACAGCATGCCCGGCGTGACGAATGTTTTGAATGAATCTTCAGAGCGTTTGGCAAACTGATAGATGTCATCACCAATTTTTGGCAGTGATTTCAGAAATATACCAAAATCTTTACGCAGATCCTGCAAGCGTTTTTTGGAAAAAGTTCGGCTCAATAAAGAGGACAGGGCGCCGACATTGCGCGATATGGACATTTCATTGTCGTTCAAAATGACGATGAGGTCTTTGTCTTTATGAGATCCTCCGGCCTGGTTCAAAGCTTCAAAGGCCAAGCCCGCTGTCATGGAACCGTCCCCGATGATGGCGATGACCTTTGATTTTTCGTTTCGTAACTGTTTGGCCGTTGCAATGCCGAGCCCGGTTGATATGGATGTGCTGCTGTGCCCAGCTGAAAACGTATCATAGGGGCTCTCTTTTCTTCTGGTAAAGCCTGAGATGCCGCCCATTTGGCGGAGCGTTTTAAACTGTTCGCGCCTTCCGGTAAGCAGCTTATGCGCATAAGCCTGGTGTCCGACATCCCAGATGATTTTATCAGCCGGAGCGTTAAATACATAATGAAGGGCAATGGTCAGTTCGACAGAGCCCAAACTGGATGCAAGATGACCGCCGTTTTTGGAAACCGTTTCGACGATCATTTGCCGAATCTCAACTGCAAGGATATTCAGCTCTTTTTTTGAGAGGAGCTTCAAATCATCGGGACAGTCAATTTTATTTAATATTTTCAATCGGATTGCTTCTCCTTTTTCATAAGCAATTCAGCGCTTTCTTTCGATAATGTATCTTGCAATGGCGCGAAGCGGATCCGCTTTATTATCAAAACCATGGATGGCATGCAAGCCGGTTTCAACAAGCCGGGAAGCAACGTTTTCTGAACGCGACAGCCCAATGATGGCCGGAAATGTATTTTTGCCCCGTTTGGCATCCGACCCCACCGCTTTTCCCATGAGCGACGGGTCACCGCTGACATTCAAAATATCATCCATGACCTGGAAAGCGAGACCGATATGTTTACCATACGTGCGCAGCATGTCAACTTTTTCTTCATTACCCTTTCCAATGACGGCCCCGACACAAACCGATGCTTCGATGAGCGCGCCGGTCTTCAACCGATGAATGGACTCCAGTTCACGAAATGCAAGATCCTTGCCTTCTGAAAGAATATCACGCATCTGGCCTTCGATCATTCCTTGACAACCGGCTGCTTTTGCCAGCAATTGGATAATTTCAAGACAAGTTGCCGGGGTGTTGTTTTTTGAAATCTCAAGTGACGAGAGCATCTCAAAGGCCAGCGTAAGCAGTGCATCTCCTGTCAGTATGGCTGTCGCTTCATCAAATTGAATATGCGACGTGGGTTTGCCTCTCCGGAGGTCATCATTATCCATGGCAGGCAGGTCATCGTGGATTAACGAGTAGGTATGAATCATTTCAATGGCACACGCGATATAAAGAACCATCGATTCGTTTCCACCCACCGCTTCGGCTGCCGCAATGGATAGGATAGGGCGGATGCGCTTGCCGCCTGCATTCAAAGAGTAGCCCATGGATTCAAAGATTCTGCCGCCATCGCTGAAGCTGTCAAGGATTTCATTCAGCTTGAAATTGATGGTTTCCTGTTTTGATGCAAGATATGCATTTAAATCAAACATCGGATTCTTCGATCTTATTTAAAAAGGGTTTTTCAGTGATTGATCCGTCCATTTCTTGCATGAGTATGGAAATCTTTTTTTCAGTTTCATCGAGTTTTTTGGAGCAATTTTTTGAAAGCTGGATTCCTTCCTCAAAGCGTTTAATTGCTTTTTCAAGAGACAGGTCTCCGGATTCAAGTTCCTGGATGATCTGTTCCAGCTGTTCAACCGATTTTTCAAAGGTCTGTTTTGCCATTATATTTTGTCCTTTTCGTTATTACGTGAATCGACGTTCACATTCAGGGAACCCTGAGCAAGCAATATTTCAAGTCTTTGTCCTGCCCGGACCTGGCTCTCAGCCCGCACAATCAACGCATCCGGAACAGTCCTCGTAATACTGTATCCACGTTTGAGTATGGCTTTCGGACTCAATGCATGCAGCTTTGCGCTTTTTCCCAGCAGATCAGTCCGAATATTCGTTATATATTTATCAATAGATATAAATATATTATGATTTATTTGATCAAGTTTATAATTAAGTTTAGAAAGGGCAGCGGTCGGGCTGTGTAAGCGGAGCTTTTCGATCTGCCAGCCCATGCGTTCCCTGCGTAATCGGATATTTTGAATAAATACCCGAAGGAGGCGGCTGCTCAAATCATCAGTGCGCAGCCTGAGGTCCTGAATTTTTTTTCTGGGATCCATGAGGCGGTCGGCAATTTCAGCGATTCGGGCACGGTTGAAGCGTATATAATTTGAAAACGTTAGCAATACTTTTCGCTTTAAATACATACACTTTGCCTGAAGCTCGACTTTGACCGGAACAACAATTTCAGCCGCAGCGGACGGTGTCGGCACACGTAAATCGGCGGCAAAATCAGCGAGTGTATAGTCTGTTTCATGACCCACAGCCGATATGATGGGGATTTCCGAAGCAAAAATCGCGCGAACCACGCCTTCTGAATTAAAAGCCATGAGGTCTTCAAGGGAGCCGCCGCCCCTGGCAAGAACAGCCACGTCGGATGTATTTATTTTATTTAACAAATCAATGGCTTGGATGATATCCTTTTCCGCTTCATTCCCTTGAACCTTAACCGGTATGATGCACACGTGAACGTTTGGAAATCTTCTGCTCAATACCCGTAATATGTCATGCACAACCGCACCGGTGGGGGATGTGATAATACTGATCTTTTGAGGTAGAAACGGAATCGGTTGTTTGTATTTTTTATCAAAAAGGCCCTCCTGCGCCAGTTTTGTTTTCAGCTGTTCATAAGCAACCTGAAGCGCCCCGATTCCGCTGGGTTCCATATATTCCATTATGATTTGATAGGTGCCGCGAGGTTCGTACAGGCTGATTCTGCCCAATCCGTTGATTTGCATACCGTCTTCCGGATCAAATTTCAGATTGACGTTTTGACCCCGAAACATGACGGCGCCTATTTGTGCGCGTTCATCCTTTAAACTGAAATAAAAGTGGCCTGATGCCGGAATTCTAAAATTTGAAATTTCACCTGAAACCCATATCAGGGAAAAATGATCTTCCAGCAGTGATTTGATCTGAGATGTGAGCTCGGAAATGGATAATATTTTTCGGAGTGCCGCTGTATTGTTCATGGGTGTCTGAATTAGATCATATTGTAACGTCTGATAAGATATATTATGTAAACTTTAAGATACGGATCACTTGAATTCTCAAATTCTTGAGTCCTGAATTACTTATTGCCATATTTGCTCAGTACCTCCCTCACAGCCGGAACGATGAAAATGTCTTCGTGAGGCAAAGAAGTTACAAATTCAGCCAGTGTTTCAATTTTTTTATGGATGTTTAAATGTTTGTCGATGATAAAACGCTTTTGTTCTTTTACTTTGCAATACCCGCTTTTCACTTTGATATTGGTTTGCCTGAAATTTTGCTCGGAAACCATTATATTGAATTTTTCTGAAATTCCAATGAGCTCTTGGTAGATTTGTTCTGGTTTCATCTTGAAATAGCCGCAAGTTGTGTTATATTACGTTTTAACGATAACGTGTGTTTAAAGGAGGTAAAAATGCAATCGATTCCATTGACAAACACCCAAGCACAAGTCCAAGTGAATGCGTTTGTCCGCAGTGTGTACAACTGGATGGGCATGGGCCTGGCGCTTACGGGTTTCATTGCCTATTATGTTGCAAACAACGAAAGCATGCAGCAACTGATATTTAAAAATCCTGTTGTTTTTTATGGACTCATTATCGCTGAGCTGGCGCTTGTTTTCACGCTCAGCGCACGAGTTGCCAAAATGAAAGCAGGGACTGCCACGGCGCTGTTTGTCATTTATGCGGCACTCAACGGCGCAACGCTGTCTTTTATTTTTCTGGTATATACGCAGTCTTCGATTACCTCCACATTTTTTATATGCGCTGCAACCTTCATTGCCTGCAGTATTTACGGCATGACCACCAAGCGCGACCTCACATCCATCGGCGGCTTCATGACCATGGGACTGATCGGTATTATCATCGCGTCGGTCGTCAACATGTTTGTTCGAAGTTCCGGCATGAGCCTGATTATCAGCTATGTGGGGGTGCTGGTCTTTGTTGGGTTAACCGCCTATGATACACAGAAGCTCAAGACCATGGCATTGTCCCAGCCGGCGGACCTCGACGCCGGTGTCATTCGAAAAGGTGCCATTATGGGCGCTCTGGCGCTCTATCTTGATTTTATCAATCTCTTCTTGATGCTTCTGAGAATCCTCGGCAATCGAAAATAAGATATCAGTGATGAGTAAGGGGCTTATATCTCTCACAGAGCCCGGATACGTAGAAGCTGGGAAGATGAGAAGCTGAGAT
Source organism: uncultured Desulfobacterales bacterium (assembly GCA_964435695.1). Taxonomy (GTDB): domain Bacteria; phylum Desulfobacterota; class Desulfobacteria; order Desulfobacterales; family B30-G6; genus CAYTAQ01. Next base: position 8,432 of record CAYTAQ010000099.1, read on the forward strand.
AATGGGATAAAGATTACAATATCCCAACCGCCATTTTTTCAATGTTTCCAACTTCCCGATTTCTCACCTTCTCAACTTCGATCGGTTATAGTTACGCATCACCTACCTATATGCTTTTTTATAATATTAACAATCTGTTCACAATATTGATCCGCTTCTTCCACAGCTGAAGCTTCAACCATCACCCGGCAGACCGGCTGTGTTCCTGAATAGCGAATCAAGACCCTCCCTTTGCCTTTCAATGAATTTTCAACAGACTCAACAGCCTGTTTTATTTCTGGAATATCACAAATGGGCGGCTTTTTTTTGACGGCAACATTCATTAATGTCTGTGGAAAAATCGTCATGACGCCGGCAAGTCTGGAAAGCGGCTCAGCTTGGATTTGCATTACTGTTAAAAGTTGGATGGCTGCCAGTATGCCGTCTCCGGTTGTATGATGATTCAGGAGGATAATGTGGCCCGAATCTTCACCGCCAAGGGTTGCCCCGGAAGTTATCATCTGTTCCATGACATAGCGGTCTCCGACGGCGGACATGAGGTGCTTAACCCCCATGCCGGCCAAAGCCTTGGCAAGACCGAGATTGCTCATGACGGTGCTTACCACTATTGGGGTTTCAAGCTCCCGGTTTTTCAAAAAAAAATCTGCGAAAACAGCTAAAATCTGATCTCCGGAAAGAATGGTTCCGGTTTCATCGACGGCAATCAGCCGATCGCCGTCTCCGTCAAACGCTATGCCGATGTGCGAACCGGTTTCGGTAACTTTTGCAGATAAACGTTCAGGATATTGCGAACCACATCGGTCATTGATGTTGAAACCATCCGGAGACACTGCAATGGGCAGAACCTGGGCGCCTAAATCCGAAAAAAGCCTGGGGGCGATTTTGAAGGTCGCGCCATTGGAACAGTCCATGGCGATCTTAAATCCGTCAAACGGATTGGAATGGGTTACAGAATTTTTTAAAAAATCGCTGTAAATTATTTCGGCATCCGGTATGGCATGCACAACACCGATGTCGCGGATGTCCTTGGATCGGTCGGATGTGTTTCCATCCAGGATCAGGGCCTCGATTTCCGCTTCTCTTTGATCAGACAGTTTAAAGCCTTTAGCATTAAAAAATTTTATGCCGTTGTCAAAATAGGGGTTGTGGGAGGCTGAGACCACGATACCGGCGTCTGCGCTTAAATGGCGGGTGATGTACGCAACGCCGGGCGTAGGAAGAACGCCGGCCGCATACACGTCGCCGCCCATGGAGCAAATTCCCGATATTAAAGCGCTTTCTATCATTTGACCCGATATTCTGGTATCTCTGCCGATGACGATTTTGAGCTTTTTCGTGCTGCCTCTTTTCTTGCAGAAAACAGCGGCGGCCTGCCCTGCTTTTAACGCCATTTCTGTCGTCATGGGGTATTGATTGGCAACGCCTCGAATACCGTCTGTCCCGAATAATTTTCCCAAATAATTTTCCCTTATATCTATTTAAAGCCCGGGATGATGCTGAGCACCTCTGAAACTATTTTGTCAATGATGCCCTGAAGCCAAATCGTTCCATATTTTTTATGATTTATATCCAGCGTCTTAATGACTGATATATAATCTTTTCCTTGAGACTTTATTCCTGATACCAGGTGGTCTAAAAACACGTCTCTGATTTTAATGTCCCCTGGATAATCAACCATATGATAAAACAATGACGTGATGTCCCCTATTCTTTCATACAGTTCGGTTTGCTGTATAATTGATTTGGATGAAGCGTCCTTTTTGAGTTGATTTTTTTGCACGCCGATGGATTCAGGCATCTTGTTCGCGAAGTCGTGCAATTGCCGGATCCTTTCATCGATCCCCATGGTTGATTTTTCCAATAGGGCGTTCAAAAGGGGTTTGGAAAAATTATCTGAAATGAATTGAATTCGCACCTGCCGATACCAGTGATTGAGGGCTATCAGATTGCAGATGTACAGGATATTATTGAAAACGATTCGCTTGATACCGCGATAGACACCGGGCAAAAACGGGACATTTCCCCCCTTCCCTGCCCCTTCAAAAAGCATACGGTTGGGTCGCAACTCATCTTTTCGGTAGATTGCCCCGGCTGCAATGACTGTCCCGAATGCCAGGCGACAGGGGCCCACAAGGCCTCCCTGACCGCCTAAAAAAATGGGAGGGTGATCGAGCATGACGCCTTGGGGTACGTCCCCCATGAGCGAGGGCGTGGCCTTATCCTGGTTCGGTGTAAAATTAAAATGAATGTAGGAACTGCCCACTTCACTATGGTTGCGCCGGCTGGTTCCACCGGTCATCAAACAATCGCAAAAATTGATAAGGCTCCCCAGGGTTACAAAAGGGAAAAGTATGGTTTGCTTGAGCCCTACGGTATGGGCGACATTCGCTTCTTCTTCAAATATCGTGCCTTGCCGAACATGCGAACCATAGGATGCACTGGCTTTATTGAGGAACACCGATTCCTTGAAAAAGCCTCCCTTTAACTGGACATGGGGCCCGATCTGGCAATTATCCACGGTAACCGGAGCTTCATACCCCAGTGTTGAATGATCCATGATGAGGGTGGCTTTTCCATAAATCTTACAGCCCGAATGGATGGTAATATGTTCACCCGTTATCTGATCAAGTTCAACTTCATCGCCGATTTCCACGCCCGCAGGATTCGGGATCTTAACGCCCCGCTCCATAAGATGCCTGATCTTTTCTGAATTAGCGGCATTCATATTTATTTTTATATCACACTATTGAGAATCTGGAAATAAAAAAGCCGTGCCTAACGAAAAGCCGACACGGCCTGTTGGGGACCTTTTAAAACATCTTCTTTTTATTCTGTATTCCGACTTTTGACCCTTGTATTCTGCTATATCATTACCGACTGTTTCGAAGGTCATTTCAAATGGCAAACCAAACCCTGCGTTCAGGGTCAGGATATTTAATTTTCACTTGTCCATATCAATTTCTTCCAGCATGATTGAAAAATTTTTCAAGAAAAGTCCTTTGGCTTTGCAAAAATATTTGACTTCGTTAATGTTGGAAAGATCACCGTTTCGGAAGGACACAATAAGGCCGTCAACAGCCTCTTGTTTGCACAGCCTCTCTGCATCGTGAAAACTACCCATAATGGGGTAGCCATACAGTTTTTTGCCTATTTTCTTAGGATCATCGTCAATAAAACCGACGGGTTTGATATGAAGCGCTTTATTGTTCAAAATTTCGCGTAACAAAATTTCCCCTCCCCTGCCCGCACCGTAAATGATCGCCTTTTGGCCGGAAAGGGTTTTTCGTTTGATGGTATCCAGGAACAATTTAAAAGAGCCTCTGCTTGCCAGTAGATAGCCGGTGGTCAGCAGCCAATCAATTATAAAAGTATCTTTAGAGAAATTGTGGAATCGATAGATAAAGGTAACGGCGGCCACACTTAACAGCGTCGCTATGATGGATGCTTTGATATGCACCAGCACATCATTGATGCTCATAAACCCCCAGATGGCCCTGTAGACGCCGAAAATAAAAAAACAGAGGAGTTTGCAGGCAATGACGGTGGGCAGGGATTTTAAAAACACCTGGAAGTAGAATGGGAATTCACCTGAATCGAAACGGATACGATAAGAAAGGTAATAGGCAAAGGCAATCATGCCGAAATCGAGGAGCACCAGCAAAATCTGTTTCTTATAGGTGATATCGATGAGGATGGGCGTATAGGATTTATTACGGAGAACAGAAAATTCTTTTTCAGGATACACCCGTAACTGGGCAAGATAAATCCCCATCAGAAGAATGGACAGGGCGATGGGAATAATGACCGCAGGAGATGTCAACGAGTCTGTCCGACTGACAAATATGGCGGAAATGCCTGATATGATGCTGACACTGTATAAAAACAACACCGTGTTTTTTTCATTAAACCCCATGAATACCAAGCGATGGGAGGTGTGGTCTTTGCCCCCCACGGAAGCTTTTCTGCCGCTCAAGATGCGGATTGTGGACACCAGCAGGGTATCGAAAATCGGTACCAGCAGCAGCAGAATCGGTACGGCGATCAAAGATATTTTGTTGGTGCTTGTCGATTCGGAATAGCACAGCGTCAACAGAGAGAGCGAGACCCCGATGACCAGGCTTCCGCTGTCACCCATAAAAATGGAAGCAGGCTTGAAATTGAAAATAAGAAACGCTGCCAAGGCACCGGCCAATATCAATGCGGCGTTCATACCGTCAGGCATGCTGGTTTTCAATAGAACAGCCAGAAAAATCGAGGCAATCAATCCGGTTCCGGCGCAAAGACCATCCATATTGTCAATCAGGTTGAACGCATTGGTGACGCCCACCACCCATATAATGGTTACCATAGCGTCAAGGGTCAAAGATGAAAACCAGTGAAGCCTGAATCCCAGGAAACTGATAAACGAAGCCACCAGGATTTGCCCCACGAGTTTGGTGTGGGGTTTGATCGTGATAAAATCATCGAACAGACCCAGGATAAGGATCAGTGAGGTGCAGATCCACAGTGCCGCAAGAATGGATGGCAACGCGGTGGCATGTGAATTTCTGGATAAATGGGGAATCAGTGAGGAGAAATCCGATACCAGGATCAAGGGTATGGATAGGGCGGCATATATGGCCATGCCGCCCATGAGGGCGGTCGGTTTTTGATGCCATCGCTCTTTTGTGGGTGTTGCAATCCAGCCCCTTTTTATGGCAATTGATTTGACAATCGGGGTGCCCAACAGGCAAATAAAAAACGAGATGGCCGGCAGATAGTAGGATTCCACGTTATAGCCTCTTTTTAATTAAAAGCATAACCCACTGAGCGAGGTGTGATTTGTGCTTTTAATTAAAGAACGACGCGCGTTTTCATATAGGCAACCACGCTGTTGAGAATCGCATCCAAATTCTTATCAGGCTCAAATCCGATGAGATTTTGAATCTTCTTAATTCCGGGCACCCGGCGCTGCATGTCTTCAAAATCTTTTCCAAAAGCATCTTCATAGGGAATCATCTTGATATCAGACTTTGATTTTGTCTTAGCGATAATTTTTCTTGCCAGGTCCAGTATGGCAGTTTCTTCAATGCCGCCGATATTAAACACTTCGCCGACTGCGTCTTCATGCTGCATCAGTGATATGAGCGCCTTTACGACATCTGTTACATGGGTAAATGTGCGGGTTTGCCTGCCGTCACCATAGACCGTCAGTGTCTCATTTTTTAACGCCTGTTCGACAAATCTCGGTATAACCATGCCATAAGCACCTGTTTGCCGGGGGCCGACTGTGTTGAATAAACGGGCGATAACGACCTTTAAGCCATTGGTACGGTGGTAAGCCAGGGCGGTGAATTCATCCATGAGTTTTGAGGCGGCATAGCTCCAGCGGAATTTGCTGGACGGTCCGTAAATGATGTTATCGGTTTCAACAAGCGGCGCATGCACATGTTTGCCATAGACTTCCGATGTCGATGCAATCAGAATCTTTTTTTTAAACTTGTCACACAGCTCCAATACTTTTTCTGTCCCCTGGATATTGGTATGAATGGATTGCAACGGGTAGTCCAGGATATATTGAACACCGACGGCGGCGGCCAGATGGAAGACTTTGTCACAAATACCCACCAGCTCCAATACTGCGTTGTGGTTTAATATGCTGTCGATACAAACAAATAGCCTGTTCTTGAACCGTTGGTCATTTTTCAGATGATCTATATTGTCCAGAGACCCGGTTGAAAGATCGTCGATGATATGAACCTCGTGCCCCTGTTCGAGATAGCTTTCCGCAAGATGCGAGCCGATAAATCCGGCGCCACCGGTTATTAATATTTTCATATAGTTACTTCCTTTTCACGGTTTTTAGGGGAATGCGGAAAAAATGCGATGCTGACACAATCCAGGCATTGGCATTGATTTTTTTGATGACATCCGGGATATTCACCAGCTGCAAAACTGGGATGTCGCCCAATTTTTTTGAAAGATTAAGGATGATGAAATTATCACATATCCCCATAATTTTCTATAGTAAAAATTAACCCACTATTGATATTTTCAACAGGGATTTTATCGAGGGGATTTCTTCTTCTTGAGGATGCTGATGACACTGGCAATAATGCCTCGAATTGCCAGCAGCGCCAGGACGAGTGGGTTCAGCAGAGAAAGCGGAAATTTTGTATATTTTTCATGCAGACGATAAGCGCTCTTGTGAAAATGGTAGATGGACCGAAGTGGACGGGAATGGCTGCTTTTACCGACATGATGGTAAATGGAGGCCTGGGGATAGTAAACAACTTTCCAGCCCTTCTCCCGCATGCGCCGGCACCAGTCCGCGTCTTCCCAATACATGAAAAACCGTTCATCCATCAACCCGACATCTTCAATGACTTTTCGGCGCACAACCATGCATGCGCCGGAAACCCAATCAACTTCTATGGCTGATTTGCCATCAAATCCTATCGTCATGATATTGCTGTGTGAAATCAGGTTGTTCGGGAACAACCGGGTAAGCGGAGAAGACCGGCCGTACAAAGCTGTCAGGGCATTGGGGAACGCCCGGGCCGA
>CAYTAQ010000100.1:0-6501 GCA_964435695.1 uncultured Desulfobacterales bacterium
ACGTGAAGGCGGCCGGACGGTAGGGGCCGGAGTGGTAAGCGAAATAATCGAGTAAAGAGAGACGGCAAATTATGATAATGAATTCAAAAATAAGAATCAGGCTCAAGGCCTATGATCACAAGCTTCTTGATCAGTCAGCTTCAGATATTCTGGATACGGCAAGAAAAACAGGAGCAAAAGTTGTTGGGCCGATTCCGCTTCCGACGATGATTAACAAATATTGCGTTCTCCGATCTCCCCATATCGACAAGAAATCGCGTGAGCAATTTGAGATGAGAACCCATAAACGGCTTCTTGACATACTGGAACCGACACAACAAACCGTTGACGCGCTTATGAAACTGGATTTGTCTCCGGGTGTTGATGTTGAAATAAAGCTATAAAGCCAAAACCGAAAGAGTTAAAATCTGAAGATAACGCAAACGGTTATTTCACTGGAACTGGGAATAACCGTTTGAACATCCTGGAAGATCGCAGCGACAGAATTTCTTGAACCTGCGGGAAACGCGTATGCGTTCAAGTTGTGCTTAAGGAATGGGTAAAGATTATGTGCAAAGGATTGATTGGGAAAAAGTTGGGAATGATAAGCCAGTTTTCTTCGGCAGGCATGTCTGTCCCCGTAACCGTTATTCAGGCGGGGCCGTGTGTGGTTACCCAGGTAAAAACGGCAGAAAAAGAAGGATACAATGCGCTTCAGCTCGGGTTTGGCGAGCGAAAGAAGGATCGTACGAACAAGCCTTTCCAGGGGCATTTGAAGAAGAGTGGCGCTCATAATATCGCCGTACTCAAAGAAGTATCCGTAGAAAAGCCGGAGGAATTTACCCTTGGTCAGGAAATCACCGTCGAAATGTTTCAGATCGGAGAGCGTGTTGAGGTTGTCGGCACGACGAAAGGGCGTGGATTTTCCGGGGTAATGAAAAGACACGGTTTCCACGGTGGGAAAAAAACTCATGGCAGCCATAGCCATCGCATACCCGGTTCTATTGGGTGCAGTGCCTGGCCGGCCAGGGTGACCAAAGGAAAAAAATTACCGGGCAGATATGGAAATGATCGAAAGACACTTAAGAATGTTGAAATCTTCGATATCAGGCCCAAAGAGAACCTGATTCTTCTGAAGGGACCGGTACCCGGTTTTAAAACAGGGCTCATTACAATAAGAAAACAGAAATAAATCATGAAAAACTGAGGAAATCTATGGCTGTCGTAGATGTTTTAAACTGTTCTGGTGAAAAAGTTTCAGAAATCGATCTGAATGAGGTGATATACAACGTTCCTGTAAAAGCGAGTGTTTTGCATGAAGTTGTTAAGATGCAGCTCGCAGGCAGGCGCGCCGGTTCGGCTTATGCCAAGGCGCGTTCGGAAGTCAGTGGGAGCACCAGGAAATTGTTTCGTCAAAAGGGAACCGGCAGAGCGAGACGAGGGAGCATTAAATCGCCGTTGCTCAGGGGAGGCGGTGTCACTTTTGGACCCATACCGAAGTCCTATGCATACAAGGTTCCCAAAAAGATTAAAAGACAAGCCCTTAAAATGGCGTTGAGCAGCAAGCTGCAGGAAAATGAAATCCTGGTTCTGGATGAAGTTAAGCTCGATCAAATTAAAACAAAAGCTTTTATCGCGGTGGCGGAAGCTTTGAAAATGAAAAATGCTTTAATTGTCACAGAACAAAGTGAAGAAAATCTTGAGCTGTCTTCCAGAAATGTTCCCGGTGTAAAAGTAATGCGCAGCGAAGGATTGAATGTCTATGACATTTTAAAATACAAAACGCTTGTGCTGCTTGAGGCTTCTGTAAAAGCGATTGAAGGGAGGCTGCTCTCATGATTCAATATGATACGATAATTCGGCCGTTAATCACTGAAAAAACAAGTATTCAAAAAGAAGGTTTCAATCAGGTTTCATTTGAGGTCGATCGGCGGGCAAATCGCGTTGAAATCAAAAGGGCCATCGAAAAAATTTTTAAAGTTCAGGTCGCCGATGTACGGACCATGCAGATAAAAGGAAAAGTAAAGCAGCGGGGCCGCATTGTCGGGAAGCGCAGAGATTGGAAGAAGGCGATTGTCAGATTGATGCCTGGCGAACGAATCGATTTTTTTGAAGGTGTATAAGTTTAGGAGTGTAAAATGGCAATAAAGAGAGTAAAACCGACTTCTCCGGGTCGTCGATTTCAATCGTATTCATCATTTGAAGAAATCACGAAAAAGGCGCCTGAAAAGGGTTTATTGAAAATCATCAAGAAAACCGGCGGGCGAAATGCCCTCGGACGGATTACAACACGTCACCGGGGTGGCGGTCATAAGCGTTACTACCGGATCGTAGACTTTAAGAGAGATAAAACAGGAATTCCTGCCAAAGTCGCATCCATTGAATATGATCCGAATCGCAGCGCCAGAATTGCGTTGCTGAATTATGCGGATGGGGAAAAACGCTATATTCTTGCACCGCTGAATCTTTCGGTCGGCGATGAAGTGATGGCAGGACCTGATGCGGATATCAAGCCGGGAAATACGATGCCGCTGCAGAACATCCCTTTGGGGACCCACATTCATAATATTGAACTGCGTTTGGGGAAAGGCGGCCAGATCGTCAGGAGTGCCGGGACCTATGCCCAGTTGATGGCAAAGGAAGATCGATATGCACTGATTAAGCTGCCGTCCGGTGAAGTGCGAATGGTACTGCTTAAATGCATAGCTACCATCGGGCAGCTCGGCAACGTCGACCATGAAAACATCGATCTAGGCAAGGCTGGCCGAAAACGCTGGCTTGGGCGCCGACCCTCCGTACGAGGTGTTGCCATGAACCCGGTAGACCATCCCATGGGCGGCGGTGAAGGACGATCATCCGGTGGCCGGCACCCGTGCACGCCCTGGGGTAAACCGACCAAAGGATACCGAACGAGAAAAAACAAGACAACCGAAAAATATATTGTTAAGAGACGGACCAAGCGCTAACATTTTTAGACGCTGCGCTTCGTGTGGTCGGATCGGGGCGCGAACAGCCCGATAAAATATACCAGAGCAGGAGAAGTTATGCCAAGATCTTTAAAAAAAGGTCCATATATTGAGCCTGGATTACTAAACAAAATTCTAAATGCCCAGCAGACCAGAAGCAACAGGGTTATAAAAACGTGGTCTCGAAGATCGACAATTATCCCTGAAATGGTGGGCGTCACGCTCGCAGTTCACAATGGCAGAAAATTTGTGCCTGTTTTCATTACAGAGAACATGGTGGGCCACAAGTTGGGAGAATTTTCACCGACCCGTACTTTTTACGGGCACGCCGGTGATAAGAGATCAAAATTAAAGAAGTAAATATTTTCAAAAGGGAGTTTCTGTAATGGAGGTTAAAGCGGTATCCAAATATGTGCGTGTTTCTCCACAGAAAGCAAGGAAATTAGCGGACGTCATCAAGGGAAAACCGGTTGAGGCCGGGATGGATATGCTCAAATTTATGCCCCAGAAAGCTGCCGGAATCGTGGAAAAAGTCGTTCGTTCGGCCGCTTCCAACGCCGACAGCAATCATGGCTTGGACGTCGATTCTCTTGTTATTCGAAATCTATTAGTCGATCAAGGCCCAACGCTGAAACGCTTTAGGGCCCGGGCCCGAGGTAGAGGGGCGAGAATTTTAAAGAGGACCAGTCATATTACGGTTATATTAGCGGATGATGCAATATAAAGGAGGTAACTAGCTTGGGCCAGAAAGTAAATCCGATAGGATTAAGATTGGGTATTGTAAAAACATGGGATTCCAGATGGTATGCCGGAAAAAATTATGCGGACTATATTTTGGCAGATCACAGCATCCGCAAGTTTATAAAAAAGAAACTTTTTCATGCCGGAATTTCCAGGATAGAAATTGAACGATCTGCCAGACGGGTAAGACTTCGGATTTTTACTGCTAGGCCGGGAATAGTTATTGGGAAGAAGGGTTCTGAGATTGAGCTGCTGAAAAAAGAGCTGGAGAAAATAATTTCGCAGGAAGTTCTCATCGACATTCAGGAAGTTCGAAAACCTGAAATTGAAGCTCAGCTCGTTGCAGAGAATGTTGCACTACAGATTGAACGCCGGGTGGCCTTTCGAAGGGCCATGAAGCGCGGTGTATCCTCTGCCATGCGGTTTGGTGCACAAGGCGTTAAAATTATTTGTTCAGGACGTCTCGGTGGAGCCGAAATGGCAAGAACGGAATGGTACAGGGAAGGAAGAGTGCCGTTGCACACCCTGAGAGCCGATATTGATTACGGATTTACCGAAGCGCGTACGACATACGGCCTTGTCGGTATTAAAGTGTTTATTTTTAAAGGTGAAATATTGAAAAAAAATGCGCTTGAAGCAGCAACTGCTTAAACGGATTGCAACAGGAGATAAAAAATGCTGAGCCCCAAAAAGGTAAAGTATCGCAAAAAACAAAAAGGTAGAATGAAAGGCGTTTCGCGCCGGGGGTGCGAATTAAATTTTGGTGAATTCGGGCTGCAGGCAGTGGAGTGCGGAACCATCAGCAACAAGCAAATCGAAGCAGCACGTATCGCTATGACCCGACATGTCAAAAGGGGCGGTAAAATTTGGATAAGAATATTTCCGGATAAATCGTTCACAAAAAAACCTGCGGAAGTTCGGATGGGAAAAGGTAAAGGCGCACCCGAGGGTTGGGTGGCCGTTATCAGGCCTGGCAGAGTCCTATACGAGATGAGCGGCGTCACAAGAGACATGGCCATGGAAGCATTGCGGCTCGCAGCTCACAAACTCTCCGTAAAGGCTAAATTTGTGGAAAGGAGCGCCTAAAAATGAAAGCGAGTGAAATCAGAGACATGAGTCCCGAGGAAAGAGAGCAGAAACTCGTTGATCTCAAAGAGGAATTGTTCAATCTTCGCTTTCAGCATGAAGTGGGTCAAATCGAAAACCCAAAAAAGATCAAACAAACGAAATGCGATATAGCGCGGATTAAAACCACTATTAGGGAATCACAACTTCAAAACCGAGGATAACCAAAAGTAGCTGTCATGAAAAAGCAAGGAATAAAAAGACAAGTGGTTGGGACAGTCGTTAGCGACAAAATGAATAAGACGGTAACCGTTCAGGTGGAAAGACTTGTGAAACATGATTTGTACAAGAAATTCATCAGAAAACGAAACAAGTTTTCCGCCCATGATGAAAGCAACGCATGCCATGAGGGAGATGAGGTGTTGATAACGGAGTCCAGGCCCTTGAGCAAAACAAAAAAGTGGCGTGTCAGCAAAATTGTAAAAAAAGCTGTTTGATAGCAAAGGAATAGGCAGATGATTCAGGCGGAGACAAGATTGACCGCGGCGGATAATTCAGGTGCAAGGGTGCTGTATTGCATCAAGGTACTCGGCGGTTCGAGAAGGCGTTATGCAAGTATTGGTGATATCATAGTCGTATCGGTCAAAGAAGCAATCCCCAATGCAAAGGTGAAAAAAGGGGATGTGCTGAAAGCGGTTGTTGTCCGCACTAAAAAGGAAATCAAAAGGCCGGACGGGTCGTTTATAAGATTTGACGATAACTCGGCCGTATTGATTAATGCGCAAAGAGAACCGGTGGGAACGCGAATTTTTGGTCCGGTAGCCAGAGAACTGCGCGCCAAAAGATTTATGAAAATTGTATCATTGGCACCTGAAGTTTTATAAGCCAGGCAGTCCGTGGAGAAAAGGCAATGCAAAGAAATAAATGCCATATTAAAAAAGACGACAAGGTAAAGGTCATTACCGGTAAAGACAAAGGTAAGATCGGAAAAGTATTGAAAATCGCAAATAAGAAAGATCGAATTCTTATTGAAAATATTAATGTAATCAAGCGGCATACACGACCGACTGCACAGAACCGGCAGGGGGGTATCGTGGAAAGTGAAGCCCCCATCCACTGGTCCAATGTGATGCTTATGTGCAATAAATGTGTGAGTCCTGTCCGGATTAAGATGCAACGCTTGGATGACGGGAAAAAAGTGCGTGTTTGCAGGAAATGCAAAGAGATTATCGACACATAACTGTGCCGGTCTTTCAAATGAAAAGCCGGTTGGTCTTTGCAAATGTTTTATGGAATACAACAGGGAAAGCGCAAATAGAACAAAGGGAATAGCATGACACAGTTAAAAACCTACTACGAAAAAGAAGTGGTACCCCTTCTTTTCGAGCAATTCAAGTACGACAATATTATGCAGGTTCCTCGGCTGAAAAAAATCGTACTGAACATGGGTATGGGAGAGGCGATTCATAATATCAAACTGCTTGACGCGGCGGTCGAAGAGTTGATGATTATCGCCGGTCAGAAACCGGTCATCACGAGAGCAAAAAAATCGATTGCCGCTTTTAAACTTCGAGCCGGCATGCCCATCGGATGTATGGTTACGCTGCGCCAGCAGCGCATGTTCGACTTTTATAACAAGCTTGTAAACATCGCTTTGCCGCGTGTAAGGGATTTCAGAGGTGTTTCCGGCAAGGCGCTGGACGGCAGAGGCAACTACTCACTGGGAATTAAAGAGCACATTATTTTTCCT
>CAYTAQ010000100.1:6511-7781 GCA_964435695.1 uncultured Desulfobacterales bacterium
ATTGATTATGATAAAATTGACCAAATCAAAGGAATGAATATCAGTATCGTCACCACTGCTAAAACCGACGAAGAAGGTAAAGCGCTGCTTAAATTGCTTGGCATGCCGTTTAAAAATTAGGCGCGTTCTGTTTGAATTTGAAACTTCGATCGTATTTCGGATCCGTCATTGGCAGGACGGGCTGCCGATGCCAGAATATGAAGGATGAGGGAGGAAAAGTTGGCAAAAAAGTCTCTAAGAAACAAAGCCGTTAGAAAACCTAAATTTGGTGTCAGGGCTTATAACCGATGCCCGATTTGCGGTAGACCCAGGGGATTTATTAGAAAATTTGGAATATGCAGAATCTGTTTTCGAAACTTTGCTTCGGCAGGTAAGCTGCCGGGCGTTGTCAAATCAAGCTGGTAAAAAGAACGAAAGATTTTGTTGAAACCGAATCTTCGAATTTTCGAGAAACGGTTTCGAATGATGAAAAATATAGGAGAGAACAATGGCGATGAGTGATCCAATTGCCGACATGCTGACCAGAGTCCGGAATGCCGGAAAAGCTAAATTTAACAGCGTCGATGTGCCGGGGTCGAAAATGAAGTTTGAGCTGGCAAAAGTCCTCAAGGAAGAGGGATACATTCGAAACTTTAAACTGATCAAGGATAGCAAACAAGGCATATTGCGCGTTTATTTGAAGTATAATGATAAACAGGAGCATACCATACTGCAACTGGAGCGGGTCAGTAAACCTAGCCGAAGGGTATACAAAGGCAGCAAGGATATTAAACCGGTTTTCAATGGCATGGGTACTGCTATCCTCTCGACATCCAAAGGAATTATGTCGGACAAGAATGCCAGACGTGAGAATATCGGCGGCGAAGTTCTTTGCAACGTATGGTAATTCGATAAAGACGCTTATCGGATCTGTTGACGATGCAGCTAAAGGCACACGAGCGGCAATCAAGCGAATAAACATTCAGGAAGAGCAAAGAGGAGAGTTCAATGTCTCGAGTAGGCAAAAAACCGATACCGGTACCTGAAAAGACGATTATTAAATACCAGGACAGGGTGATTACCGTTCAGGGTGAAAAAGGTGTCCTGACGAGAGAAATACATCCTGCCGTGGATTTACAGATAAATAAAAATGTGATTCATGTAACGATGGAAAATGAGACAAGAGAAAATAAGGCGCTGCAGGGGCTGGTACGCAGTCTTGTCGCAAACATGGTGACCGGCGTGAGCAATGGATTTGAAAGGGTGCTTGAAATCAATGGAATCGGTTATC
>CAYTAQ010000100.1:7791-14934 GCA_964435695.1 uncultured Desulfobacterales bacterium
AAAGGAAACCGCATTATATTTAATCTCGGATACTCTCAACCGATTGATTTCGATCTGCCCGATGGTGTTTCGGCCTCTGTGGAGAAAAACAATGTAGTGAAACTCGTTGGAATCGACAAGGAACTGCTTGGGAGAACAGCGGCTTCCATCAGACAGCTCAGACCACCCGAGCCCTATAAAGGAAAAGGAATTAAGTACGCTGAGGAGTATATTCAACGGAAGGCGGGAAAAACCGGTACCAAATAACAAGGACTGAATCAGGGAATAAAGAAATGGGTTCAACAAATATACGCAAACTGTCAAGGCTAAAGAGAAAGAAACGAATCAGAAAACACCTGAGCGGAACTGAGCAGAAGCCGCGAATGAGTGTGTTTCGAAGTTCCAAACATATTTATGTGCAGTTGATCAACGACATTAGCGGCAAAACGATTGCCGCAGCAAGCAGCGTAGAGAAAGCGGTGCGGGAACAGCCCAAATTTGACAGCAAAGTCGCAATGGCGTCTTACGTTGGCAAAATACTGGCCGAACGTGCTCTGAAAAACGGGATTAAAACAGTTGTTTTCGACCGGAACGGGTTTTTGTACCATGGCCGCGTAAAAGCTGTTTCAAACGGCGCGCGGGAAGCAGGATTGGTGTTTTAGATTATTCGAATGATGAGAAGGAGGCACACCCTTGTTCAAAAAAGAAAGTGAAGACAGTGAATTAATTGACAAGGTAGTCCATATCAGCCGTGTGGCAAAGGTTGTTAAGGGTGGTCGCAGATTTAGTTTCAGCGCCATCGTTGTTGTCGGAGACGGCAAGGGAAGCGTCGGTTGCGGTCTTGGAAAAGCGGGCGAAGTTCCGGAGGCGATCCGGAAAGGTGTAGAAAAGGCAAAAAAGAGCATGTCCAGAATTTCTTTGACCGAGGGAACAATACCTTTCCAGGTTATTGGGAAGTACGGCGCAGGAAGAGTTTTGCTTATCCCTGCCTCTGAAGGCACGGGCGTAATTGCCGGGGGTGCGGTCCGCGCAGTGCTTGAAGCCGTCGGTGTTCAAAACATACTAACCAAGTGCCTGGGATCACATAATCCTCACAATATTGTCAAGGCGACCATTAAAGGGCTGCAACAGCTTCAAAGTCGTGAGGAGGTTGCAGCCAGGCGTGGCATTCGGGTTGAAGAACTGTAAGAGGAAGCAATAAATGTCTGTTAAATTGAAAGTAACGCTGGTTAAGAGCATGATCGGAAGGCCTGAAAAACATCGCAAGGTGCTGCGGGGAATCGGGCTTAGAAAAATGAACAAAACGGTTCATCTTGAAGATACGCCCGCTATTCGCGGAATGATCAACGTCGTATCGCATTTAGTCAGTGTTGAGGAGAGCGGGAATGAAACTTAATGAATTGTCTCCGGCAGCCGGATCGTTTAAAACGAGTAAACGCAAGGGCCGGGGTGTAGGCTCAGGTAACGGCAAAACAGCGGGACGTGGTACAAAGGGTCAAAACAGCCGGGCCGGCGGAGGCGTTCGACCGGGATTTGAAGGCGGTCAGATGCCCATTCATCGCCGCTTGCCCAAGCGGGGGTTTAAAAATATTTTTGGGAAAAAAATCTTAACGGTCAATATTCGTGATCTCAAACGGTTCGAAAGCGGCAGTATTGTTGACGAGACGGCCCTTATAGGTTGCGGCCTTGTTAAAGGTGAAAGGGACGGCATCAAGCTTCTTGGACATGGAGAAATTGCCTACCCTTTGACGATTAAATTAAATAAAATCAGTGATGGCGCCAGAAAGAAAATCGAAGCCGCAGGCGGAAATGTAGAGGTCGTATAATGATAGGCAGCGGGTTCCAGAATATTTTTAAAATACCGGAGCTTAAAAAGCGAATTATTTTTACATTAGCGCTGTTGTTCGTCTATCGAATCGGTGTGCATGTGCCGACGCCCGGAATCGATGCGGTCGCACTGGCTTCATTTTTTGCCAGGGCCAAGGGTACGCTGCTCGGCCTTTTCGATATGTTTTCCGGCGGTGCATTGGAGCGATTGTCCGTTTTTGCGCTGGGCATTATGCCATATATCAGTGCATCGATCATTTTACAGTTACTGACGGTCGTCATTCCGCACCTTGAGCGTCTTTCAAAAGAAGGAGAGCAAGGCCGGAAAAAGATCACCCAATACACACGCTATGGCACGGTCATTTTAAGTATCATACAAGGGTTCGGCATCAGTGTCGGGCTTGAAAGCATGGCTTCACCCGGCGGCGCCCCTGTGGTAATCAATCCGGGATGGGCTTTCAGGATAATGACGGTCATAACCCTGACGGCGGGAACCGCCTTCATCATGTGGCTGGGAGAACAGATTACGGAACGCGGTATCGGAAACGGCATATCACTCATTATATTTGCGGGGATTGTAGCCAGGATGCCGAATGCGATTGGTAATACCTTTAAATTATTATCAACCGGTGAGATGGGAATTTTTGCGGTGCTGATTTTGGCGATTTTGATGGTAGCTGTCATCGCTTTCATCATCTTTGTCGAGCAGGGGCAGCGGCGTATTCCGATTCAATATGCCAAGCGGGTTGTCGGGCGGCGGATGTATGGCGGACAAAGCACACATCTTCCCTTAAAAATAAACACGTCCGGCGTTATCCCACCGATATTCGCTTCTTCGATCATTATGTTTCCTGCAACAATTGCGAGTTTTATCGCCATCCCATGGGTAAAAGGGATTGCCGATTCCATGCGTCCGGGAAATTTCGTATATGAATTGCTTTTCGTCGGTTTTATTTTCTTCTTCTGTTATTTTTATACCGCTGTTACGTTTAATCCGGTGGATGTCGCCGACAATATGAAGAAGCATGGCGGATATATACCGGGTATTCGTCCGGGAAAGCGAACGGCAGATTATATTGACAGGGTGTTGACGCGAATAACACTAGGCGGTGCCATTTATGTTTCCACCGTTTGCGTGCTGCCGTCCGTGCTTATTACAAGGTTCAATGTACCATTCTATTTTGGCGGTACGGCGCTCTTGATCGTTGTGGGGGTGGCGATCGATACTATTTCTCAAATCGAGTCTCACATGCTGACACGCCACTATGAAGGTTTTTTGAAAAAAGGCGGCGTAAAAGGAAGGCGTTAAAACGTATCGGATTTGCCAAGCACGTTACCGTAAAAGTGGGGTTGGAAGAGAGATCCGCAGACCAACAAAAAAATAAAGGAATGACGGGAAATGCCAAAGGAGGAGGCAATAAAGGTAGAAGGGACCGTGCTTGAAACATTGCCGAACGCGATGTTTAAGGTCGAGCTTGAAAACAAACACCAAGTCCTGGCGCATATTTCAGGAAAAATGCGGATGCATTTTATTAAGATTCTGCCGGGAGATAAGGTGACGGTTGAACTTTCTCCCTATGATCTCAGCCGTGGCAGAATAACCTACCGTTCAAAGTGATTAATTTAAGACTTGGTGCGGTTTTTATCAGGGAAGAGAAATTACCGAAAATTATTTGCCGATACATATCCATCAAGCGAATGATAATAAGGAGATCCACTCATGAAGGTTAGGGCATCAGTAAGAAAAATGTGTATTAAATGTAAAATTATTCGCCGAAAAGGTGTGGTAAGGATTATTTGCCCGAATAAGCGACACAAACAGCGTCAAGGATAGAGGAGGGTTAGCTTTTGGCACGAATTGCTGGCGTGGATTTACCGAGAGGTAAACGCATTGAGATAGGCCTCACGTATATTTATGGTATTGGCAGAACGACGTCCACTCGGATTTTGTCCAAACTCAATATTGATCCGAATACAAAAACAGACGATTTGTCGGAATCGGAAATCAATAATATCCGGAAAGTTATCGACAATGAATACAAGGTTGAAGGGACGCTCCGATCTGAAATTTCTATGAATATCAAACGATTAATGGATCTTGGGTGTTACCGCGGACTTCGACATCGAAAGTCGCTTCCTGTGAGAGGGCAACGGACGAGCACCAATGCCAGAACGCGAAAGGGTCCAAAACGTTCAGCCGTTAAGAAAAAGGGCGGCGCGAAAAAGAAATAAAAATTAGTAAGGGAAAAACCGACAGGGACAAAACATATGCCTAAAAAAACCCGAACGAAAAAAAAAGAGAAAAAGAATATAGCAAATGGTGTTGTGCATATTCAGTCAACATTTAACAACACCATTGTAACCATAACAGATCCGGCAGGGAATGTTGTTTCGTGGTCAAGCTCAGGTGTCCAAGGCTTTAAGGGCTCTCGTAAGAGTACACCGTTTGCAGCTCAGCTCACAGCGGAGGATGCGGCAAAAAAAGCCATGGAACACGGCATGAGAAATGTGGAAGTATTTGTAAAAGGACCCGGAGCGGGTCGTGAATCTGCGCTGAGAGCGCTTCAAGCAGTTGGCTTCAATGTCATACTCATTAAAGATGTCACGCCGATTCCGCACAACGGATGCCGACCACCCAAACGACGCAGGGTATAACTGCCGACTTTTTCGATGCTTTTTCCGCACGAATACAATGCGAGCGGTTTGTTTGACAGGTTAAACTGTGTGTTAGCCAAATAATAAAGGAGGAAGATTTGGCACGATATAGAGGTTCTGTTTGCAGAATATGCAGACGCGAGAATTTAAAATTGTTTCTAAAAGGCGATCGTTGTTACTCAGATAAATGTGCTTTTGATCGCCGGGGATATGCGCCCGGAGAACACGGTCAACGAAGACGCGGTAAAACTTCGGACTACGGCATACAGCTGCGTGAAAAACAAAAAGTCAAACGCATGTATGGTCTTTCCGAAAAACAGTTTCACTTGTTTTTCCAGAGGGCGGAGCGTCAAAAAGGGATCACCGGCACAAATCTTCTGGTCGCGTTGGAAAGAAGAATCGACAATGTCGTTTATCGACTGGGCTTCGTGGACTCACGGACACAGGGCCGTCACTTTGTTCGCCATAACCATTTCCTGGTTAACGGGAAAAAAGTGAACATTCCATCATATTTACTGAAAGTTGGAGATGTCATAGAAATTCGAGAGAAGAGCAAAAAAGTTCAAGCGATTAATGATTCACTCGATGCAGTTGTTCGCAGGGGCATCCCCCAGTGGCTGGAACTTGAAAAAGAGAATTTGAAGGGTTCAATTAAAACGTTTCCTGTTCGTGAGGATATTTCAATGCCGATACAGGAACAACTTATTGTTGAACTCTATTCCAAGTAGCCGGTTGAAGCTCTTTGAAGAAGCGTATTCCGATATCTCAATTTTACTGCGATGAGATGCTGGAATTCTGCGACCGTAAGGTATTCAATCGTTGCTTTAATTTTTCACGTCACTCGCGAATGGAATTTCATAATCCAAAACAATCTGGAGAAAAATAATGACTTCTAATGACATTATGTTCATGAACTGGCGATCGATGATAAAGCCCGATAAAGTCGAAGTAAGCAGCACGCCTTCATATGGGAAATTTGTATGCGAACCGCTTGAAAGGGGTTTCGGAATCACTATCGGGAACTCTTTGAGACGGATCATCCTCTCTTCCCTTTATGGCGCTGCAATTGTTGCGGTTAAATTCGATTCCGTCATGCATGAGTTCAGCGTTATTGCCGGCGTCCTTGAAGATGTTTCTGAAATTATACTCAATTTAAAGGAAGTGAGACTAAAGGTTTCCGATGACAAACCCAGGACGGTTTATATTGATAAAAAGGGCGAAGGCGAAGTAACGGCTGCCGATATTGTAAGCAAAGACGGCAAAGTTGAAGTCCTCAATCCCGATCTTCACATTGC
This sequence comes from uncultured Desulfobacterales bacterium, assembly GCA_964435695.1. GTDB lineage: Bacteria > Desulfobacterota > Desulfobacteria > Desulfobacterales > B30-G6 > CAYTAQ01. The sequence goes on from CAYTAQ010000100.1 coordinate 13,548, forward strand.
AACGCTTTCTGAAAAAGCCGATCTGAAAATGGCCATGTCGGTTAGTCTCGGGAAAGGCTATTCTTTAGCCGAAGCGAATAAAGATGAAGACGCGCCTATCGGTACAATACCAATTGACGCTGTATTTTCCCCGGTTAAACGTGTTAATTACGTGGTGGGAAATGCCCGGGTCGGCCAGAGAACCGATTATGACAAGCTCACCCTTGAGGTCTGGACGGACGGAAGCGTAAAACCGGAAGATGCCGTTGCTTATGCAGCGAAAATTTTCAAGGAACAGATGACGATATTTATTAATTTCGATGAAGACATAGAACCCGTGCATGATGAAAAGTTGGAAGAGGGCCAAAAACCGAGGTTCAATGAGAATCTCTTCCGGAGTGTTGAAGAACTGGAGCTTTCTGTTCGAAGTGCCAATTGTCTTAAAAACGCCGAAATATTAAAACTTTACCAGCTGGTTCAAAAATCTGAAGCCGAAATGCTGAAGACGAAAAACTTTGGGAGAAAATCTTTGAACGAAATCAAAGAGGTGTTGGCAGAGATGGGGCTTTCTCTGGGAATGAAGTTGGAAGGATTTGTGCCTCCTGATGAAATTGAAGAGGAAGGAGAATAAGCGATAAAATGAGACATCGAAAAGCAGGTGTAAAATTAAACATGACCAGCAGCCATAAGACCGCTATGTTTCGAAATATGGTTACTTCCTTATTTAAATATGATCGCATTCAGACAACGGATGTAAAAGCCAAAGAGCTGCGCCGGTGGGCGGACAAAGTGATTACACTCGCAAAAAGGGGCGATCTTCATGCCAGAAGACTCGCTTTGTCTATCGTAAGAGAGAAAGATGTTGTTCACAAGCTGTTCGAAGAAGCGTCGAAACGTTTTGGTTCGGTCTCCGGCGGATACACAAGAATTGTAAAGGTCGGACGGCGACCGGGCGATGCGGCGCCGGTTTCCTTGGTTGAGCTGATTGCATCGGAGTCCAAGGAAAAGAAAAAGAAATCCGTCAAAAAAACAAAATCGAGCAAAACGAAAAAGACCGAACAGAAAAAGACCCAGGCAGCAGAGAAGCCGGAGGGGGCAGCTAAAGAGAAGGATGTTGCGGCCTTGATTGCATCCGAAGCAGTGGCCGGGGAGACGTCCGAAAAGCCGGAAGAGCGTGCAGCCCAAGAGGCGGCACCTGAAGAAGAAATTACGGTGGATATTGCTGCGGTGAAAGATGACGAAGCGGCCGACAAAAAAGAGGAGAAAAACGCTGCCGCCGAAACGGGTGACCTTCAGGAAAAAAGCGGAGCCGAAGAAACAGGTGACGAGGCAGACAAGAAAGAAGATAAGTAAGCATCAATTCGATTGAATAATGATTCATGTGATTTCCAAAGGCTCTGAAGTTAAA
>CAYTAQ010000101.1:0-14907 GCA_964435695.1 uncultured Desulfobacterales bacterium
CCACAAAAGAAACCTGATGTCCCGGGATGCCTAGGAAGTTGTCCTGATAACCCAGGGAGGCGGCAACCTCAACGGACCGGGCATAGAGTTCATGGGCGGTCATGCCGGGTTGAATGGTTTCCAATGCATCTTGATGGATTTTGATGGCCGCCTCACAGGCCTTCATCATTCGGCCCGGCATTTTTTTGATAGAAAACATCCGGGTTTCATCAAGATGGTGCCCGTTCATCACCGAAGCAAAATCGACCATAACAGGCTCATGGGCCTTAAGCCGCTTGTGCCCGGCCCCGCATGGAAACGCCAGTGAGCTTCCTTCACCGCTGGCCGGGGAATCCAAAACACCGGTCATGCCGCCGCTGGCTCCGCTTAACACGTGCCACGAGTACCCTTCGGTCTGATAATTTCGTACCCGCAGCTGTCCTCCATGCCCAAGTTTTCTGGCATAGGCTTCAAACATGGCGGCAAATTCCATTTCAGTGAGCCCCGGCGTTATGATATGGCGCATATATTCAAACGTCCGGCGGGTCATTTCAGCGGTGTGCTCCAATTGTTCAATTTCCCAGGGGGATTTGATCATGCGGACGTTGAGGATCGACGGGGATGCATCCTGGTATGTCTGTGAAGGGAACAGCTTGCAGTAATACTGAAACTCATTAACGGGCATGACGTCCAGCTCGAAACCCATGACCTTTGGCAGGCCGCCGTAAAAATCGGATATGCAGCCCGGCAGATCTCTGGTGGATGCAAGGGGCAGAATATTTTTTAAAGGTGATTCCTGTTCGGCTCTCGGCAGGTACTTTTTTACGAGCAAGAGCGGCTCGCCTTCCGAGGGGATAAATAAAATACTGTTTTGTGCCGTTCCTGAAAAGTAGATCAGATCAACACGCTGGACAATCAGGGCGCCGCCTATCTGATTCCTTTGCAATTCTTTTTGAAATCTTGATAGTCGATGCGTTATTTCACTGGAAGGTATTGTAAATGTGACCATGAACCGGAGAAATATTAAAATCCCCTGTAAAACAATACCAGGGGACTCCCTGTTATACGTGAGAGATAAAGGACGCTCTACGTGTAGGTGTCCTTTTCCTTTTTCATGAACTTGAGGCCGATGCCCTCTGTGTCGATCCTGACGATTTCCGCTGGAACCTGGATAGATTGATCCCCGTTGCTGAAGGGGATATCCAGCGTTACTATTTGACCCAAATGAAAGACTTCGCTGGTTTGGATGAATATGCCGCCGCTGCTGATATCTTTACAGAGGGCCCGATACCGGCGATTCTGTACAAAAAACGAAATCTTTTGGTCATATGTCTTTCTGATTTCGTTTCGTTCACCCAGCGTGAGTTCTTGTTGAGGCTCTTTTTCTAATTTGTACAATAAATCCAGACGTTGTTCATCCGACATGTTGAGAACGCGTTCCATGACGCGTAAGATCACGTCTTTTTGCGGCCGATATTCATCAAGATCTTCCATGGTACACTCCCCGCCTGATTCTGCAGCGATGTCAATAATGACGAATTACAAATTCAAATTATTATGTTATAATTATAGAAATAAGTCAATAGGCATCCTTGACGTTGAACCTAAGAAGCCATAGGATGTATCAGAAAAAATATTAAGCAGTGATAGCCGCCCTCCGGCTGGATGACACGCGGCGGAAATTATATTGCAACGAGGTTGAGCGGGATATACGCGAATTGAAACCCTATCACATACTGGTCGTCTGCACGGGAAATATCTGCCGGAGCCCCATGGCTGAAGGGCTGATCAAAGACATGCTTCCGAAGACCATGCAGGCACGAATATCGGTTTCTTCCGCCGGTACGCATGCGATTCATGGGAACACGGCTTCGGATTTTGCCGTTCAAGTCATGCAGACGTACGGTGTCGACATTGCAGGTCATCGCGCACGGATGCTTAGCAAATCCATGTTGAAAAATGCGGATCTGATTTTGGTAATGGAGAAACTCCACCTGAAATATATTCGATTCATGTCATTTTTCGGAATGAAAAAAATTCATCGTATCAGCGAATTTGACAAAAATCGCGAGCCCTATGATCTGCCGGACCCTATGGGGGGGGATATTGAACAGTATCGGGCGTCAGCCCTTCTTCTAAAAACCTGTGTTAAAGGAGTCAATGCATACCTTGAAAAAACACTTCAGACCTAAGGTTTGGGTACTCACCCTTTGCATACTGTTGGGTGGTGCAGTGGGGATGGATCCGGTTTATTCACAGGAGGCAAGTCAGGCCTCAAAAGCGGAACCCGCCAAAACATTGAAACTCGATCAAGCCGTTATGTGTGAGGACATCAAAGATTTTCTGCCTTATAACAAGGCGGTTGTATTTTCACTGGAAATCGGAAAGGTTTTCTGTTTTTCGTCATTTGATGTGGTTCCGGTCAAAACGTTCATTTATCACAACTGGTATCGGCAGGACAGACTTATCACGACCAAGCGATTGTCGCTGCAGCCGCCGGAATGGTCAAGCTACAGCAGCATTCAACTGAGGGAGGCGGATAAAGGACCCTGGCGCGTTGAAATAAGAGGCCAAAACAACCAGCTCTTTCAGATTGTCAGATTCAGCATAACGGATTAACGATTATGTACACATTCCAAAGTCTGATTACGAATTTTCGGTGGCAGGATATCATTGACATTCTGGTGGTGGGCTATTTTCTCTTTCGTCTGTATGTTCTTTTCAGGGGGACCTATGTGTTTCGCGTGATTATCGGTATTGGATTTCTGTGGATTTTTCAGCGAATTGCCGCCTCTCTTGGATTGATCGATACGAGTTGGGCGATGCAGGGAATTATCGCGTTTGCAGCCATCACCATCATTGTTGTCTTTAGAAACGAGATTAAGAATGTGCTTCAGACAAAAGATTTGGGGGCGATTCTTTGGGGATTTTCTCACAAGGCTTACCAGACATCCGTGGATATCATAACAGAGAGCGTTTATGAGCTGGCCAATAAAAAAATCGGCGCACTGATGGTATTACCGGCAAAGGACGATTTGCAGGAATTGACCCAGAGCGGCATTCAATGGCGAGGCATTCTGTCCAAGGAAATGATCATAAGTATTTTCTGGCCTGACAACCCCACTCACGATGGTGCGGCTGTTATCAGCGGCAATAAAATCATGGAAGTCGGCGTCATTCTGCCACTGTCCAGACGCAGTGATTTGCCCTCATCCTATGGCACCCGTCACAGGGCGGCTATCGGGCTGTCTGAAAAGACCGATTCACTGGTAATCGTCGTCTCAGAGGAAACCGGTCGTGTGATTACCGTTAAAAACGGTGAAATCAAGACGATCACCACCAATATTGAGCTGGAAAAGATCCTTCAAGACCATACAGGCATCTCGCATGTTGAAAAAGGGATAAGGGAAAAAGAATATATTCAACTGAGCATAGCGGCGCTGGCGATCCTTATTTTTGTGACCGGGACCTGGTTCAGCTTTTCAAGGGGTCTTGAAACTTTAACTTCAATGGATGTTCCCATTGAGTATATGAACCGTAATCCAGACATGGAATTACTTGAATCCTCGATAAATACGGTTAATTTGAGTCTGAGCGGCGCAGGCCCCCTCATCAAGTCAATCAAACCGGATCAGGTAAAGGTGCGAATCGATTTAAGCAAATCAGCGATCGGCTTGAATTCATTTACCATTACCCAGGAAAATATTTCACTCCCCCCCGGGGCCATACTGAAGAAGGTGGAGCCGCATGTCGTTGATGTCACCCTGGACGTGCCGATTAAAAAGAAACTTCCGATTCAGGTGGACTGGATCGGAAAATTGTCGCCGGATCTCATTCTTGTAGAAATAAAAATGAATCCGGAACAGATAAGCGTGGTGGGGGGAAGCAAAATACTGGAACAGATATCGACCGTTTATACGGAAAGAGTTACACTCGACGGTCTGAAAGAGTCAGGGGAAATGGTCATCAAGCTGGCGCTGAATCCCGCATCCCTCAAAGTGGATAACGATTCAAAGGATAAATTGATCCTGAGCTATGTTATCAGGAAGCGGGATTAATGTTATATACGCCCGATTCGATATAGGGGGGATCTTCCGTCTCGATACAGTGGATAATATCCTTGTTGAGCCGCTTCTTGATTTCTTGAATCACCGCTCGTTCCTTGTTCAATTTTTTCGCAAAAGAGAGGATTTCATCCATAAACACACTGTATTGGAGAGCCTTAACAATGATGTGGTGTTCCTGGCACTCGTATGCGGTCATTCGATTTCCGGTGTATTCCATTTCTTCCAGTTTATAATGAGGGATCGCTTTTTTAAGGATGGCGTTCATACCGGGCAGAAAAGGGATGCCGAGGTCGACTTCCGGTAGGCAGAAAAAACCTCTATCCGACCGCATAAATCTGAAATCAAAAGCGCACGCCAGAATGGCGCCGCCGGCAAAAGCGTGCCCATTGATGGCTGCAATGGTCATCATCGGATATAAGAGCAAGCGTTTGAACAGATCATTCCACTGGTAAAAGAATTTTTTTGCAGTCTTGATATCTTTTTTCTGAAGCACCGGCACCAGCCACTCAAGATCGATGCCGTTGGAGAATACCTTTTCATGGGCGGAGCGTACCACCAGCGTTTTGACCCGGGTCTCTTTTTCCACTTGATCCAGGATTTTTAAAAAATCCTTTAAAAATATGGGATTCAGACGATTCTCGCCATTGTTCATTGTGACAACGGCAACCGTGTCTTCAAGTGTAATATCAAAGGCATTCATTGGACAGCCCTCGCCTATGCTCGATTCCATAATAATAAAAGGGGATGCCCCTTTAGGCGCAGCCCCTTTTGTGGGTGATATGTTCGATTATGTCGAGCAGCAGCTGCCTTCGGTGCTGCAGCTTGTACAACCTGAACCAAAATCCATACCACAGTCAAGTTTAAAACCATAAACGGCAAAATCGACTTTTATGGGTTTGGCTTTTTCCATAAATGCCTTATCGATGACATATTTAAATCCATCAACTTCATAAACTTCGTCCGTGTCTTTAGGCTCGTCCAGGGCCATCGCAAGTCCTGGGCCACCTCATCCACCTTCATTCAGAAAAATTCGAATGGGTGATATTTCCTTGTCACTGAAATAGGCAGATATCTGTTCGGTAGCTGCCGGAGTTACTTCAACCATATTATCCTCCTTGTAAAAATATCGAATTGGCAAAACATGAAAGAACCTAGTCATGGGAAACGGATTTGTCAATAAGAATGATTTAATAAGCAAAAATAAAATTATGCCATCAATTTTCCGATCGTGTCGACATAGATATCATAATTATGCCTGGAAAAAAGCGCAAACAGGATCTTTTCGATAAACGGATTGCTGTCAAGAAAGCTGCATGACGTATTGACGGCGATTTCCGATGCTTCTTCAATGGGGTATCCATACACACCACAACTGATGGCCGGGAACGCAATGGTCGCAATGTTATTCTCGCCGGCCAATGCCAGACTGTTTTGGTAACAATTTTTCAAAAGCCGGCTGTCCGAAGGTTTTCCGCTATATACGGGACCGACCGTATGGATGATATATTTTGCCGGCAAATGATAGCCTTTGGTGATTTTTGCCTCTCCGGTGGGACATCCGCCGATGCGTTTGCATTCGGCAAGGAGTTCAGGACCGGCAGCCCGGTGAATGGCGCCGTCAACACCACCTCCGCCTAATAACGATGTGTTGGCGGCGTTGACAATGGCATCCACTTTCAGACGGGTGATGTCTCCCTGGAGGACCTCAAGCTTTTTCCATATTTCTGATTTCATGACTTCCCCCGAATCCGGAAAAGCAGGAAATAACAAATTACAATATCCTTGAACGTTAAGATTATAGGTCATACAGCCGATCATCCCTGGCGGGTTCGGACCGCTTCGTTTTTGAATCCGTTCCCTTTTTTCCGGACAGGACAAACGGGTCTTCGCTTTCCAAGACATCCCCCATTTCAGCTTCCACCTGTTCGGGGTCTTCTCCCCTTTCCATGCGCTGAATGGCCTCATCCATTCCCGGACCCAGTTTTAAGCCGGTCATATCCGAAAGCTTGCGCATAAGATTGGCCGCCTGCTTGGGATCGTCCTCGTTGATTCCCTCTGCTTCCCTGGCGAGCATATTCATGGCTTTTTCCATCCGGGCCTCATCGATGGGGAGGTCATCCATGCCGGCATCCTCCTTGGCCGTTCCCGTAAAAGCGAACAGGGATACCTGCCTAGACAATTTTTTATTTTTACACTTCGGGCATTTCGGTATTTTTCGAGTGTTCACGGTTTTTGAGAAAAAATTATAAATGGTGTGGCATGTTTCACAGTAAAATTCGTAAATCGGCATATCGTAACCTTTGTAAAATGAGATTTATTGACTTTTTTAATATCACATTAATTTTAATTTTGTGTATATCTTTTGTCAAGATTCAATCGTGTGCCCGTTAACCCGTGGGCCGGTTTGTCCGCGAGCCCGCAACACGCAACCCGAAACTCGTCAGTTGACTTGCGTCATGCCTTCTGCTATGGGTTCGCGCAGAAATGTGAAGTTATTTCCACCCGAACCCTTGGATTCTTGATTCGCTCGCTAACCCCGCGGCAAGCCGCGGGGTTAGCGCTCGCTGTTGCGGTTCAAAATAAAATGCAATGATTGAAAGGATTGAAATTTATGGAAAGAACACTCTCTATCATCAAACCGGATGGCGTCAGCCGCGGACTGATCGGCGATGTCGTCAAACGACTTGAAAATGCCGGTATTAAAATCAAGGCCATGAAAATGCTGCATATGACTAAAAAACAGGCGGAAGGATTTTATGCGGTTCATAAGGAGCGGCCTTTTTTTGCCAGCCTCACCGGTTTTATGTCGAGCGGACCTGCCGTTGTCATGGTGCTGGAAGCTGACGGTGTTATTGCCAAATACCGCCAATTAATGGGGGCTACAAATTATAAAGAGGCTGAAGAGGGGACCATTCGCAGAGATTTTGCAACCGATATCGAAAAAAATGTAGTCCACGGGTCGGATTCGCCGGAATCTGCCGATTTTGAAATCAAATACTTTTTCAACAGTTTCGAGATCGTCTCCTGATATTGATTTCATTTTTATGCTTTAACATCCTGAAACATCACCCAAACAGCACCAATGACAACCGTCAATCTCGATAACATCCATATCGTTCTTAACCGGCCGCGATATCCTGAAAACATCGGATCGGCTGCAAGAGCTATGTGGAATATGGGATTGCATCGACTGGTGGTGGTGGCCCCTGAAAATTTTGATCTGCAGCAGGTTCTGAAATTATCGACCCATGAGGCAGCCCATGTTGTCAAACAGGCGCAGCACCATGAACAGTTACCGGAAGCCTTATCCGGTTATCATTATGTGGTGGGAACCACAGCACGCTTGGGCAAGCAGCGCCAAGTGATACGAATGCCGGAAAACCTGGCGACCCATCTGATTCCGATTTCTCAGAAAAACAGCGTCGCCGTTCTATTTGGTCCGGAGGACAAGGGCCTGGCCAATGAGGATATCCGCTATTGCCACGCGTTGGTAAATATTCCGACAGCCGGATTTTCTTCCATTAATCTGGCGCAAGCGGTCATGATTGTGTGCTATGCACTGGCGACAACCGGCCTGGAAACACCACCGCCGTTTTCCCCAAGACTCGCCAGTCGCCATGAGCTGGACGGCATGTATGCGCAACTGAAAGATATCCTTATTCGCATCAGCTACATCAATGCTGAAAATCCCGATTATTTTATGAATAATTTTCGTCGATTCTTTAGCAGGATGCAGCTCAGGGCAAAGGAAGTCCGTTTGATACGGGGAATCTGCCGCCAGATTGACTGGTATGCCAACAAACGCTACCAGGATGGCATGAAGGAATTGTCGCAGAAAAAATAAACACTAAATACCAAAAACAAATCACTAAGGAGTTATTTTTTCGTGTTTTCACTCTTTCGTGTTTTCGTGATTCAACAGATATTTAAATCGGCCCCACGGGCCAACGGAGAATCAGATGAAACTTATCCGCTATGGTGAAAAAGGTGAGGAGCGGCCGGGTCTTTTAAGGGCCGATCGTATTGTAGATCTCAGAAACATATTTCCCGGCATTCCGGATATTGACGGGTCGTTTTTCAGAGACGGATGGCTGGATAAGGTAAAAGACGTCCAGACGGACGGTATGGCAATGGAGGCAAGAATCGGCAGCCCCATTGCCTGTCCATCAAAAATTATCTGTCTGGGAAAAAATTATGCTGAACATGCCAAAGAAGGCGGGTTTGACCAACCGGAAAAACCGATTACCTTTTCCAAAGCTCCCAGCGCCCTCAACGGGCCATTCGACCCCATCATGCTGCCTCAAAGCAGTTTGCAGGTGGACTGGGAAGTGGAGCTGGCTGTTGTCATTGGAAGAGAAGGAAAGCGCATTGCAGCTGAAAATGCGTTCAAATACATTGCCGGGTTTTCAATTATGAATGATGTGTCCGGTCGGGATGCCCAGTTTGGCGATGGGCAGTGGTTCAGAGGGAAATCGTTCGATACCTTCGCCCCCCTGGGCCCGGCTCTGGTCACGCCGGACGAAATAGCGGATATCAGCACGCTGAATCTCACATCGCTGGTGGATGGTATGATCATGCAGGAGGGAAATACCGGTGACATGATATTCTCCGTGCCGTTTATCATTGAGTTTCTATCGAGAGACATGACCCTTAATCCCGGCGATGTCATTTCTACGGGTACGCCCTCCGGAGTGGGTATTTTCCGGGATCCGCCCATTGTGCTGAAAGCCGGTAACGTGGTGGAATGCCGGATCGACAAGCTCGGTGCTATTGTGAATGCGGTTGTGGGCCGTGCATAAAAAGTAATAGAAAACCCGGGAATACGCAACATCCAACGCTCAAGCCGGTTGTCGCTGCGCTCCTCTATTATTTTAACAAGGGGAGATAAACTGTAAATTAAAATCCGGCATCGGCATCTGAGATCGTCATTCCGGCCGTAGCGAAGCGGAGAACCGGAATCCTGGAAAGTCGTAAAAAGACCGGGATGACGGATTGGGTTTCTTGCATAGACAGGATTCCTTCTTGGGCGTTGAATGTTCAACGTTGGATGTTGGACGTTAAGGTCTTTAGCTTAGTATTTTGCATCCGCATACGCCACCCAGCCGCCGGCATTCACCAGATCGAGCTCAAAGTCTCCCAGGTTGAAGGGGACCTCCTTCTTTTTGCCGTCAGCCTTGATGATAAAATAGCGCCGATGGAGATCCGTTTCGAGCGTTGCGTCAAGCCCTGAAAAATCAGCAAAGAGGCTGTCGATGGTTTCTGCTGCAAGTTCGACGGCCATCATGCCGCAGTTGTACATATTCTGCCGGAAGATACGGGCAAAGCTTTCGGCGATCACCAGGGTGATGCCGTTGACCTCCAGGGCCCAGGGCGCATGTTCTCTTGAGGAGCCGCAACCGAAATTGGCCCGGGTAATAATAACGGATTTATCTGCCAAATCCATGGCCGGATCAAATTCTTCCAGGTTCAGATCCTCAAGCAGGTGCGGTTTTAAGGCGTCTTTGGAGATTTCTGTGAGATATTTGGCAGGGATGACTTCGTCCGTATTGATGTCTGAGCGATCTAAAAACAGAACGCTTCCGCTGAATTTTTTCATAACTGATTCCTTATTCCGTAAGCCCATTTAGCCCGTAAGCCCGTTTAGTCCGTGAGCCCGGTTAGCCCGTTGCTCACACTGCGCAACCCGTAACCCGCCTACGACGTACCGTCATAAAGCTGCGAGTTGGTTATATGCCCCGCGATGGCCGTAGCCGCCGCCGTTGCAGGGCTCATCAGGTGAACCATTCCCCCTTTTCCCATGCGGCCGTTAAAGTTGCGATTGGTGGTGGATGCGCAGACTTCGCCTTCGGCCAGGACGCCGTTGCTCATACCGAGGCATGCGCCGCAGGTGGGATTGGTCACGCAGAATCCGGCATCCATGAATGTTTTTATGATACCTTCGTCCAACGCCTGCTGATAAATTTTCGGCGTGGCAGGAGAGACGATGGCGCGAACCGTATGGCTAATGATTTTTCCTTTTATGACTGCGGCCGCGGCCCGCAGGTCCTCGATTCTGCCATTGGTGCAGGATCCGATATAGACCTGATCCACCGGTGTGCCTTCCAATTCCGCCACCGGTTTTACCTGGTCAGGTTTAAAACCGAAGGTGACATGGGGTTCGAGATCGCTGACATCGATTTCAATGATCCGGTTATAGACGGCATCTGCATCCGATACAAGATGTTGAAATTGTTCCAGCGCCGCCTTTTTTGACGGGAATTCATTTTTAATAAACGGCCATAAATACGAAACCGTGTTCATATCCGGATAACAGATGCCGCAGGTGCCGCCTGCTTCGATCGCCATGTTGCAGAGGGTCATCCTGGCAGCCATCTCCATATTATCCACCACGGGTCCGGTAAACTCGATGACCTTGCCGGTTGCACCGTCGACACCGATTTTTCCGATGATAAACAGAATGATATCTTTTGCAAAAACGCCTGAGTGCAGGCTGCCGGTAATGTGTATTTTCAAGGTCTGTGGATAGTGCAATGCGCATACGCCCTTTAGAATTCCGACTTCAAGGTCGGTTGTTCCCACTCCTGCTGCAAATGCACCAAATGCACCATGGGTACAGGTGTGGGAGTCGCCCATAATCACCGTGTATCCAGGTCTTACAAAACCTTTTTCAGGAAAGAGGACATGACACACACCATTGCGGCCGATATCAAAAAAATCCTTTATGTGGTGTCTCCTGGCCCAGTCTCTGAGGATCTTTCCCTGTGAAGCGGTCTTTGAATCTTTGGCAGGGGAGACATGATCGATGACAACCTTGATTTTGTCCGGGTCAAAGACCGTATCTTTTCCCCTTTTCACAAGATCGAGAACGGCCACAGGCGTCGTTATCTCATGACAAAAGACTGCATCGAGCCGGATTACATGAATGTTGCCGTCCGGGTTGTCCACGAAATGTGAATCGAAAATTTTTTGAGCGATTGTTTTTCCCATTTATCCCCCATGCAATTTCACAATTATTTTATCTACAAACCCAAGTCGACCAAATGCGACTGGGGCAGACGGACCAGAAAGAAACCCTGTATCACGAAAACACGAAAGGACGAAAGCACGAAAAGAACTGCAATAAAATTTCGTGTTTTCCCTGTTTCGTGTTTTCGTGATGGATTTTGCTTTTTACCCATGGAGCCGTCGGGATCGAAATATTAATCCTGATCGGTCTTCAATACCGATAAAAAGGCAGATTGCGGGATCATGATTTTTCCCACCATTTTCATGCGCTTTTTGCCTTTTTTTTGTTTTTCCAACAACTTACGTTTTCGTGAGATGTCGCCGCCGTAACATTTTGCCGTCACGTCTTTTCGAAAGGGGGACACGGTTTTGCGGGCAATGATTTTGCCCCCGATGGCCCCTTGAATCGCTATCTTGAACATCTGCCTGGGAATTTCGTCCCGGAGTTTTGAACAGGCATGCCTGGCCCGCTCCTCTGCACGTTCTTTGTGGACAAGCTGCGAGAGGGCATCCACTCGTTCGCCGTTGATGAGGATGTCCATTTTAACCATTTCCGTATCGCGGTAATCAATGAGTTCGTAGTCAAAAGACCCGTACCCCTGGGTAATGGACTTCAGCTTGTCATAAAAATCATAAATCACTTCCGATAGCGGAAGCTCGAAGATCATTTCGAGTCTGTTGTTTGTAAGATATTGATAATTTCTATTAATTCCTCTTCGATCCAGGCACAGCTTCATGACGGCGCCCATGTACCGGTCCGGGATAATGATGGATGCTTTGATAAAGGGTTCTTTGGTCTTGTGAATCAGCGTTGGATCCGGGTAAAGTGACGGATTGTCGATGATCATTTCAGTGCCGTCATTCATGATAATGCTATAGCGCACGGAGGGCGCTGTTAAGATAAGCGAGAGATCATATTCCCGTTCAAGTCTTTCCTGTACGACTTCCAGGTGAAGGAGTCCCAGAAAACCGCATCGAAAACCAAAACCAAGGGCAACGGATGTGTCTTTCTCATAGATAAGTGAGGAATCGTTTAACTTCAGTTTTTCAATGGCCAGGGCAAGGTCTTCATACCCGTCCGACGCCACCGGATAGATGGAGGAAAAGACCACCGGTTTGGCCTCTTTAAATCCCGGGAGCGGTTTGTCGCATCGGTTCTTTTTGAGGGTAATGGTATCCCCGCAACGGGTATCGCTGACCGTTTTGATACCGGCGATCATATAACCGACCTGGCCGGCTGACAACTGCTTTTGAGGGATGCGTACGATTTGAAAAATACCGATTTCTTCGATTTTGTATACGGCATTGTTGGACATGAACTGAATGTGATCACCGGTTTTGACGGTTCCCTGAAAAATCCTGAAGTGGACAACCGTTCCTCTGAATGGATCATAATGGGAATCAAAAATAAGGCCCTTCAGCGGTGCATTCGGGTCGCCTGTGGGGCATGGAAGTTGTTTTACAATGCTTTCCAGCACGTTTTCGATGCCGGTGCCCTCTTTGGCCGACGCCAGGATAATCGCTTCAGGATCCAATCCGAGGTCTTCTTCTATCTGCAGTCTGACCCGTTCGATATCCGCAGAAGGGAGATCGATTTTATTGATCACGGGGATAATTTCAAGGTTGTGTTCCAGCGCAAGATACATGTTTGCCAGGGTCTGGGCCTCCACCCCCTGACTTGCATCAATCAGTAATACCGCTCCTTCACAAGATGCCAATGCCCTGGATACCTCGTAGGTGAAGTCAACATGCCCGGGCGTGTCGATCAGGTTTAAATGGTAGGTGTGACCGTCCCTGGCGGTATAGGGCAGGCAGACTGTCTGACTCTTGATAGTAATGCCCCGTTCCCGTTCAATATCCATATTGTCGAGAATCTGGTCTTTAAAATCTCGATCCGATATAATATGCGTCGATTGAATAAGCCTGTCCGACAGGGTGGATTTCCCGTGATCGATATGGGCGATAACGCTAAAATTTCGAATATATTCCATTTTCATGAGATCAAAAGCCGGTTGACACAAATGGGTATTCAGGTTATATTTTAAAATTCCAAAATCTTTCTTCATCTACATCTACAAAAATTAGTTACTTAGCAGACTTATTTTCTTTCTGTCAACTGAACGTATTCAACTGGTTGGAGAAATATCAAAATCCACCTACCCAAGCCGGTTAAATTGGAACCGTATGAAAAACGAAATTTTAATCGTTGATAGCGATAAAACCAGCCGCAAAGCCATGCAGGAGTTCGTTGAGATGTCCGGCTACAGCACACTGGACGCAGCAAGCGGCGAGGATGGATTGGCGATGCTGCTGGAGAATGATATCGACGTCATTATAACCGATACCGTGCTTTCGGGCATGGACGGTTTGGAATTAACCGATTTGGTTAAGAAAGATTACAATGTCGATGTGATCGTGCTCACCGAATATCTGGGCGAGTATTCTTATGAAGAGGCCATCAGCAAGGGCGCCAGTGATTTTGTTTTTAAACCCGTCCGTTTTGAAGAGCTGCTGTTACGGCTGAAGCGCGTGCTCAGAGTTCGCAAACTGGATATTGACCGTGTGAATATGCTGGAACGGCTTAAAGAACTTTCCATTACAGATGGCTTGACAAAACTCTTTAATTCGAGGCATTTCTATAATCAACTCAAAAGTGAGGCCGAACGATCCGCGCGATATAATCATCCGCTTTCTCTGCTCATACTCGACATCGATCATTTCAAGGATTATAACGACACTTACGGACATTTGAAAGGGGACAAGGTGCTGATGCGGCTCGGCCAGGTCATTAAGCTCCTCCTGCGAAAGATGGACACGGCTTACCGGTATGGCGGCGAAGAATTTACCATTATCCTGCCTGAAACAGAAATAGAGGAAGCCGGAACCGTTGCGCAAAGGGTTCGAAAGGCCGTAAAGGAAATTGTTTTTTCTTCTGAACCCAATATCGAGGTTTCGGTTACCATCAGCATCGGCATGACGGAATACCGGCCTCCGGAAGATATAACAGCATTTGTGCAACGGGCGGACAAGGCCCTGTACAATTCCAAATCAGGCGGCAGGGATCGGGTTTCCGCGCTGTAGGAAAGAATACAGTGTCAGGCTCTGAAAAGAAAAACATCCAACATCCAACGTTGAACATTCAACGTTCAAGATGGAATTCTATCGTTTTTTATCTTTCCAGTCTTGCATGCAATATATAGAGTTATAAATTGGCAGAGCGCAGCGACATCTACCTTCGATGTTGGAAGTTGAATGTTGGAAGTTATTTTTTCTGGCTTCAGCACCGAATTTCTATTCCCGGACTTGGATTTTTAAATAAAGATCTCCCCGGTTTCCGTCGGGCGTCTGGCTGCCCATCCCTTTCAACTTGAGCATCTTTCCCTCTGTGATCCCCGGCGGCACCGTCACTTTGATGAGCCGTTTGCTGAATCCCCACGGGACATTGACCAGTTTTCGGGAGCCCAAATACGCTTCAAATGGCGTTAAGATGATGTCGCCGTAAAGATCACCGCCTTTGACGGAACCCGCCGGCCGGATGACCTGGAAACGGTGGCTTTTCTTTTTGGCTGTTGCATGACTCAGCAGCTGTGACATGCCGGTTGAAGGTACTTTCAATGCCAGCTTCAGGAACAGGATACCGAATATGAACCCTCCGATATGCGCCCACCAGGCAATACCGCCGGCGCCGCCCTGGCTCATGGCGGCATTGATGATCTGTAAAATGAACCAGATGCCGATAAAAAAATATGCCGGGATTTCAACAAACCAGGGAATGAAGATGATGGGGATCAGGGTTAAAACTTTTGAGCGCGGATAGAGGATTAAATAGGCTCCCATGACACCGGCAATGGCGCCG
>CAYTAQ010000102.1:0-14903 GCA_964435695.1 uncultured Desulfobacterales bacterium
GTTGGCTTCGAACAGCGCGGTAACGTCAAGATGGAGATCGATGAGGATCTCATCGAGATTGGTGGCGGCATTCAATCGATTACCGATTTCCTGAAGTTTTGTCCGGTACTCGACTTCTGTTTTAAGATTCTGGACATCCTTGTTGGAATCATCTGAATTTTTTAGCATGATAAATACCCGTTACCTTTATTGTTTTTCATGTATATCGGTGACTGTATCTGCCTCCGATTTTTTGTAATTGTGATAAATTTTTTTGATCCCGCCGCCGACGAGTAAAATTCCGATAAGATAAAAACAGAATTGAATAAAAAAAATTGCAGAAGAAAAGTATTCTATTTTTTTTATTTCAGGCATCACCTGGGGAATTCTGAAAAAAACGCCGACGCCTGCAATAAAAAGTAACGCACCCCAAACCATCTGTATTGAATTTTTGCTTTTGGGCATGTCAATCTTCAATCCTGTTGAAGTTGCTTCAAAATTATAGCGTGATTTTTAATGTTGTGTCAAATAATTACTGCGTATAAGAACCTTTAAATTCCGCCTTCCGCTTTTCAAGAAACGCTCTAGTCCCTTCTTTTGAGTCGATGCTGGCCATACAATGAGAAAATGCATCCGCTTCGATCTTACATCCGGATGCCATATCGACATCCAGCCCTCTGTTGATGGTTTGTTTAGCAGCCTGTAAAGAGACCCTTCCTCTTGAGGCAATCAGGGCCGCAGTCTTCATCACCTCATCCATGAGAGATTCGGGCGGGCATACCTTATTGACGATGCCCATTTGCCCGGCTTCCTCTGCAGAGATCATCCTACCCGTAAAGATAAGCTCTTTCGCAAGGTTTTTGCCGATAAGCCGTGGCAGTCGCTGTGTACCGCCGAACCCGGGAATAAGGCCCAAGGTTATTTCCGGTAACCCAAATTTGGCGGTTTTAGAGGCATAGATAAAATCACAGGCGAGCGCGACCTCGCACCCACCACCCAGTGCAAAACCGTTCACCGCTGCAATAACGGGAATCGACAACTTCTGCAGTTTGAATAAGGCGTCATGGCCGTTGCTGCTGAACTGTTTTGCCTGAAGCGGGTTAAGTATTGCGAGTTCATTGATATCCGCACCGGAAACGAAGGCTTTGTCTCCTGCACCGCTCAGAACAAGCACCCTTGTTTCTTCGTCCGATGCGATGAGGCCGAGGGCCTGCGAAAATTCGGTGATAAGGGCCATATTCAATGCATTTAAGGCCTTGGGTCTGTTAAAGCGTATGCTGGCGATGCCGCCCTTTGTTTCATGAATGATATGCTGGTAAGACATGGTGTTGTTCCTCCCCAAAACTGTTTGGCATTTCGAGAGCGTGTGGTGTTTTAAAAAATTCGATACTGGGTGCTCGATGCTGGATACCGGTAGCGAATCGCGGTGCGTCATCAAGCGTCCAGAAACCAGCACCCAGTATTCATTGGGTTTCACTGTTTGCAGCCAGATATATCGCAGTCAGGATGAATACGCCGCCGATAATCTTCACAAAGGTGAGGCCTTCATGAAAAAGAATATAGGCAAGAAAGATGCTCCCAACCGGTTCACCCAAAAGGCTTACTGCAATAAAGCTGGTGCTGAAATATTTGAGCGCCCAGTTATAACAGCTATGACCGATAAGTTGCGGGAAAAGGGCCATAGAAAAAAAGGCTGCAACTGTTTGACCGCTGAATCCCCACATCTGAAAATCAAGCATGATAACCAGGGACCAAAGAATGATTGCAGAACTGCCATAGCATACTGAAACATATGCGATCAAGGAAAGTTTTTGGCGAAGTTTTCTGCCCATGAGAAGATAACCGGCCATACAAAAACCACCGATCAAGGCCAGAACATCACCCAACAGTTCGCTCCCTTGCAACGCATAATCCCCGAGACCAATAATAAACGCGCCGAAAACGCTCATGCAAATGCTCAAAACCACAAGGCGTTTTATCTTATCCTTGGTAATAAAAGGGGCGAAAATTCCAACCCAGAGAGGGCTCGTGTTAACAAGGACGACGCTGTTGGCTACGCTTGTAAACTTAAGAGACGAAACCCAGGCGGCGAAATGCAATGCCAGAAAAAGGCCGGCCAGCAGTGCGATTTTCAAGTCAGCGATGGACAGGTTCAGGAGCTCGTCACGTGCTTTGTATACTGCAACCGGGAGGATCATCACCGCCGCGATACCGACCCGATACGCAGCGATGACCAATGCAGGCGCATCGGCAAGTCTTATTAAAATGGCGCCTGTTGAAATGGCGACAACACCCCCGATCAACGCAATGGTTGGATTGATTTGAGAATCTTTTTCTTTCCAGGCGTTAACCATACAGGGATGTCAACCTTTGTTCATGCCGCCATTTTGAAAATAATTTAATGCTGTCGGGTTTGTTTCGCGGATGTATTGCTGAATACCTTTCACGATGGCTTCACAAAGCTGATCCTGATAATGTGCATTGGTGAGTCGCTTGCATTCCCTGGGATTGCTGATAAAAGATGTTTCAATCAATATGGCCGGCATTTGTGCGCCTAAAAGCACATAAAAAGGGGCTTGTTTTACGCCTTTGCTTTTAATGCTGCCATATGCCCCTTTTAAATGGGAATATAATGCATTTTGAACAAATGCAGCCAGTCGGCTCGACTCATTGATTTTTGCATTTTGCATGAGATCATTCAGTATCGTTTCAAGATCACTGATGTTTTTAGCGGACGTTGCATTTTCCCTTGCGGCAACGAGGATGGCTTCGTCGTCCGTCGCCAGGTTAAGGAAGAAGGTTTCAATACCGAAAGCGCGGCGATCCCTTACAGAATTTGTATGGATAGAAATGAAAAGATCGGCGTTTTGGGTGTTGGCAATTGCGGTCCGTTCTTCTAACGTCAAATAGATATCCGATTCCCGGGTCAGAATGACTTCGCAATGAAGCGTTTCCCGAATTTTTTTTGCCAATCGTTTGGCAATTTTGAGGGTCACCATTTTTTCGTGCACGCCCTTATAGTAGCCGGGTGCACCATAATCGCGGCCGCCATGACCCGGATCGATTACGATGCGGCTTACACCGAGGGCGAGCTGTTTTGCCAACGCACCGGGCAGCATCTTTTTATCGCCTGAGGGGAGTTGAGAATCGACCCGGGGTTGGGTGGACGAAGAAGCGATCGACGTTCCCCACACGTCAATAACGATTCGAAATGGATTCCGTAGTGAAAAAATTTTATACGTTTCGAATGATTTGATGTCGACGACAACCCGCACCGTATCCTCTGAATACTGCCCTGCCCTGACGCTGCTGAGCAGATTGTCATTGATGGGCACCACCTTATCAATATTTTCACCCAAACGGCTGTTGCTTAAATCAACGTACAGGCGTTGCGGCTTATTAATGCTTGGGTCGCGTTTGAGCAGTCGATGTTGGTACGGCAATTCTGCATCCGCATCGATAACGATTCTCGTGTAACTCGGATTCGACCAATGCCTCAATCCCTGTATCATTGCATGGGAATGGGAAATAACGGAGGCGTCGGTTTCTTGGTCTGCATATTCGTTTGCCGATTGTTCGATCATCTGCTCAATGTCATCGGACATCGTCGGTTTTTGGCCGGTCAAGGCCATAATCCTGTCGTCGGCCTTTTCCTTGTAGCGGCTGTCCGGAAATGACCGGGAGATATCGTTCAAAAATTTCAAGGCACTACTCTTGTCCGATTTTTTATAGGACCGCTTGTAAAGATCGGCATATAACACCCCGGCCTGATACAGAGCTTCGGCAGCAAGATCCCCTGATGGATCCGCCCGATGGGCTTGCTGGTATTTGTCAATGCAGATAAGCCACTTGTCCCGGTATTTTTGTTTTCGAGGATTATTCGACAAGTTTTGGTAACAGACCTCTGCCTCCTTGAATTTTTGCCCCTGAATATTTTCAGAAGGTTTCGATATTGACTGACCAATGGAATTTTGTTGAATCGCAAGGATGCCGTCTGCCGCCTGCTTTCGATATCGGCTTTTCGGATATCGTTTGATGATCCGCTCGTACGTGTCCAGCGCTTCTGTCTTGTCGGATATCTTCAAGGAATGCTTGTAGAGTTCATAATACAATTCGCCGGACCTGAACATACCGGCGGCGGCCCAGGGGCCTTCCGGATCGTGCCGGTAGACATCTTGAAACTTGTCGATGCAGAAAAGCCATTTGTCTCGGTATTTTTGGTGGCTGGGATTGTCCTGCAACCGCTGAAAATATCTTTCAGCCAGAAAGTACTTTTCCTTTGCCGTCATTGCTTCCGCACTATTCGATACACACATGAACACTGCAAGGCAGACAATGAAATAAACGAATTTCGTTTGTGTTATTCTCATCATATCGCTTTATTCCAGGGTTTCAACGGTCTTGTTTTGCGAGTTCCTGGAGTTCATTTAAATAATTCAATGCATCGATGGGGGTCATGTTTGAAAGATCGAGCTGCCTGATATTCTGCACAATTCGATTTTCCGGTCGATGAAAAAGTGCCAACTGAACCTGGTGTCCGTCTTTCTTAGATGATACCTTATCACGAGATGCATTCCGGTTTAACGGGTTTTCTCCCTTTTCGATTCCTGAAAGAATCATTTTAGCTTTGACAATTACCCGATCCGGAATGCCGGCAAGTCTTGCAACTTGAATGCCGTAACTGCGATTGGCGCCGCCCGGTACCAACTTTCTCAAAAAAATGATTTCGTCATTCCACTCTTTCACTGCAATATTAAAATTCTTGACCCTTTCCTTTTCTTCAGCAAGTTCCGTCAATTCATGGTAATGGGTTGCAAAAAGCGTCTTGGTGCCTTTCCCATGCAAATCATGAAGAAATTCGGCAACCGCCCAGGCGATGCTGAACCCGTCGAACGTGCTGGTTCCCCTACCGATTTCATCCATGATCACCAGGCTATTGTGTGTTGCATGGTTTAAAATATTGGCTGTTTCCTGCATTTCCACCATGAATGTGCTCTGTCCCTGGGAAAGATTGTCGAGTGCCCCTACCCGTGTAAAAATCCGATCCGTGATGCACAGGTCCATATGCCCTGCCGGAACAAAAGCCCCCATCTGTGCCATTAAAACAAGGAGCGCCACTTGCCGCAGAATTGTAGATTTTCCGGCCATATTCGGGCCTGTGATGATCAGTACTTGATTTTCATCATTATCCAATTGGATGGTGTTCGGTACAAATCGTTCTCCGGAAATCATTTTTTCGATAACCGGATGCCGTCCATCTTCAATGAAAATTCGACCATCTGTATTGATTTCGGGTTTTGTATAGTTGTTTTGCTCAGCCACAAGCGCAAAGGTTGACAGGCAATCCAGGCGGGCAAGAAACGTTCCCAACAACTGCAAAATTTGGTTGTTGCTTTTAACTTTCGATTTAATATCGTTAAATAGTTCGTACTCTAGCTCTGCGCGTCGTTCTTCCGCCCCCAGAACCTTTGACTCAAAAGATTTGAGCTCCTCCGTGATATAACGCTCTGCATTCACCAGGGTTTGTTTTCGAATATAGTGATCGGGTACATCGGCAAGGCGCGATTTAGGAATCTCGAGATAATACCCGAAAACTTTATTGTATCTCACCTTCAGTGCCGTAATGCCCGTACGCTCTTTTTCTTGACATTCCAAGTCAATCAGCCAGCCTTTGCCGTCTGTGCTGATTCTTATAAGTTCATCCAGCACTTCATGAAATCCGGTCTTGATGATGCCGCCTTCATTTACCGTGGGAGGCGCATCCTCTCGTATGGCTTTTTCTATCAGATCGGAAAGGTCATATAACGGCGACAGATCGACATCCAACTGAAACAACGGGGATTCAAAATTTGAAAGCAATTTTTCGATATCGGGCAATGCCTGCAAAGAAGTTTTCAGCGCCAAAAGATCCCTGGCATTTGCGTGCCCCATTGAAATTTTTCCTCTAAGTCGCTCGATATCATAAACCTGTTTCAGGTCATCCCGAATCTCGGTGATAAGCAGTATTTGTGTTTTTGCTTCCGATACGGCCCCATAGCGTGCCAGAATCTCCTTTTCATCCATTAATGGATAGCGTGTCCATTGCCTGAGCATTCTGCCGCCCATGGCGGTCATGGTTTTATCAATAACACCCAGCAATGTTCCTTTCGCGGTTTGGGTTCGAATGTTTTTTTCTATTTCCAGATTTTGATAGGATAAATCATCAAAAATAAGAAAGTTTTCAAGGCAGTAGGATTCGATGCGATGAACGTGCTCGACCGTCTGTTTTTGTGTTTCACGAACATAAAAGATTAAAGCACCGGCCGCGCAAACACCTGCCCGCATGTTTTCACATCCGAAGCCCTCAAGGGAAATGGTTTTAAAAGACGCCAGCAGTCGTTCCCTGGCTCTGGTGTAATCGAAGGCTCTTTCTTCCAGATAGGTTAGGGAAATATGGGACATCTCGCCGGCAATTTTAGCGTAATGCGCTGTGTAGTCAGAAGATTTTGGGAACAGGATTTCACTCGGAGATATGCGGCGGGTTTCCTCAAGAATATCTGCAAGATTTTTTGATTCCGTTACTTTAAAGCTGCCGGTTGAAATATCGAGAAAAGAAAGGCCGATATGATGGGTTCCGATAACAATTGAAAGGACATAATTGCTGGATTTTTCATCCAGTAATTCATTTTCCAGTATCATGCCGGGTGTAATTACCCGAACCACTTCGCGTTTGACCAGCCCTTTTGAAGCAGCGGGGTTTTCCACCTGATCACAGATGGCGACCTTGTGCCCCAGGCTGATCAACCGCGCGATATATCCTTGCACCGCCCGATGCGGTACGCCGCACATGGGAATTGGAGACTCTGCTTTTTTATTTCTTGACGTGAGCGTTATTTCAAGCAGCCGGGAGGCAATTTCTGCATCTTCAAAGAACATCTCATAAAAATCCCCCATTCGGTAGAATAGGATCGTATCCGGATATTCATCCTTGGCCGCAAGATACTGTTGGATCATGGGGGTGGCATTCAATGGATTCATGAAGCATCAGGGTCTTTCTCTTCATCAATTGCCGGGGTTGCTTCAGGCGGTGGTTCAGATGGGTTTTTTGCCTTTATAGCGTCGATCTCAAGTTTAAGCGCTTCCAGTATTTTTTGATTCTGCTCTAATGAAGTATTAAGGTTTTTGATGGTATTTTTTGATTTAAATCGAGCCAACAAACTGAAAAAGTATGAAATAAGAAGGCCTGCGAAAAAAAAGATCAGAAACAGGATGACATTTTGTAGCTCAGGGGTATGATATTCTTTTACAAGCAGGTTAATCCTAAGGCCGTGCGTCGACATAAAAAAATCCCAATTCTGATAGGCCAGCAACGCACCGAAAACGACAAGGATACCCCAGAAAGCAATCTTTGCTTTTTTCATACCTATTCTCCTTTATTGTGAGATATTAGTGTTCAGTTTTTCAAACAGCGGTTTTAAGCTGTCATAAGTAGATCGTATGTGTTCGGGGATAACCCGAACATCGGCCAACACGGTTAAGGCGTTGATATCGCCGAACCAGCGGGGCACAATATGAAAATGCAGGTGTTCCTCCACACCTGCCCCGGCAACGCGACCCAAATTGAGCCCGACATTGAATCCATCGGGGTTCATTACTTTTTTCAAGACATCGATGGATCGTTCAACCGTCAGCAAAAGGTCCCTCATTTCCACCTTGTCGAGCAAATCAAGGGTGGAAAGATGTTTTTTGGGGGCAACGAGAAGATGCCCGTTGATGTAAGGAAATTTGTTCATCATGACCATGGTGGTGCTGCCCCGGTAAAGGGTTAAATCACCCGCTGGCGTCAGTGCCTCGCAGAAAATGCATTGGTCTGCTTTTTCAGATAAAATATATTCCATGCGCCAGGGCGCCCACATCGTTTTCATTCGTCTGTCCTTCACGTCAATAAATTCGCAACTCGCCGTATTCACAATGGTCAATATTGTGATACATAATTACCTTGTTAGCGCTTAAAACTCAACCTTTTTTTCCTTTACAGGGACGGTAATCAGATTTCCCCACATGCCGATCTTGTCATCTTTAATAATAACAATCCCATCTACTCCTTTGATTTCTTTACCAAAAGATAACGCTGCAGTAATATCGTCTTTCTTTTTCACCCTGTTTCCGATAGCGGTTGCCGCAGCATCCGCCAATGAACAGGAGTTGGATACCACACACGCAGCATCCGCTTTTCCAAAACTAATTGAATGACCCACTGTGCCGGATGATGTACAAACAGCCACGGGTGTCTTTTGAGAATCGATGCGCAACCCGATCCGGAGGCTTAGTGGAGACCGGTTTGCAAAAATACCGATAATGATCGGTTGGTTTGATTTGATGAACACGTCGCCGCCATTTTCCACGATAACCTCTTCCGAATAATCAAGCAGGGATAGACCCACATGTTCTGCAATTGCACCGGCAACGGATGCCATGGGACCGACACCGGCCTGGAAACCGGCGTCCATCATATCTGAAATGATTTTAGGTACCGGTTGGTTGATTTTCCAAGGAACGAGAGTGTTGAAAAAATCTGCGTGCCGTTCAATGAATTTTTCGACATATCCCCGGTATTGCAATACCATCTCTCTGACAATATCGGATAATTCCCTTGATGCGCTCACAAAAAGGTCGGTCTCCTTCACCGCGACCCTGAAGGATTTCAATCGGGAACTGTGTATTTGATTTCGATAGGTGCGCTGTTTATGCATATCAAAAATCGGTTATTGTATGGATGCTTGAGGTTGCGGCCGCATGTTTTCGGGGCATTGCCGAATAAAGAACTGATCGGTCATGCCGGCTATAAAATCTCTGACGACCTCCTCATGTTTATGTTTTTCGATATAGCGATGTGATTTGTCTTTTAGAAATGCTGAAAAAATGACTGAAGACCGGTTCCCCTGCCGGATATCCTTGAGGTATCGTTCAAAAAGTAATTCAAACAGCTGCTTGATATTTTTATAATTATTTTTAATTTTTGGATTTAAGTAGATGTGTTTCATATTGAAATCTTTTAAGCTTTTCAAGGCATCCGATATGGTGGGGCTGAAAGCAATATACGCCTTTTGGAAACTGTGCTGAATAATATCCGTCACCAAACGGTAAACAATGGTTCCATTGGTATTTCCCAAAAGATCCTTGATATGGCTCGGTATATCGCCTCTTTTGATAATCCCCAGCCGTATGGCATCTTCAATATCCCTGCCGATGTAGCTGATGGTATCCGCCATGCGGACGACGCAGCCTTCAAGGGTCATGGGCGCTAACACGGTGTCAGGAAAATATTTTTTATTAATAGATTCTAAATTTAATGTTTCAAATGATTTAGATTTATTTGGTTCAAGTTTTTGATTATGTATTTCACCATCGTGACAAAGGATACCGTCCAGCGTCTGCAGACAGAGATTCCATCCTTTCCCGCGGCGTTCAACATTATCCAAAAATTGCACGCTTTGAATACTGTGGAGGAAGTGACCGATGCCGCTGGAGAGACAAATGTCCGACAAAAAACGTTCTCCGTCATGACCGAATGGTGTGTGCCCAATGTCATGACCCAGAGCAATTGCCTCGATAAGATCTTCATTCAATCGCAAAAACCGGCCAATGGTCCGTGCGATTTTCGATACCAGCTGAACATGAAGGACACGGTGGGTGATATGATCATTTTGAATGAGGTAAAATACTTGTGTTTTATCGATATATCTCGCATATGCACCGGAATGAAGGATTCGATCAACATCAAGCGAGAAAGACTGTCGATAATCCGACGCCAAACGGCTTTCCTGAAAACGCCGAACACCTTCGCAACTTCGGGTCGCCATCGGGGATAGGCGCTGAGTTTCAAGTTCATTGAGTTCGGTCTTGATTTGTTCGAGTGTCATCGTGAGGCGATTGCCCTTTCTGGTAATGTTAATTCTATTTTAATGGCCACGGGTTTACTCGTGGGGCGCCACTCTAAATACCAAATATTACATTCAATACACAAAGAAATTTGATGAATTCGGGTATTTTCCGAATTCATTAAATTTCTTTGTTTTCAATCATCCGTTCCAGCATGCCGATATAATCAATACCGGCCGCTCTGAAACCTTCCCTACCGTATTTCATGTTGCCTTCAAGAACATACAATTTGCCCTGACATTCGCAGATATCAACACCGACATCATCCCATTGACACAACCTGGCCGTTTGAAGTGCCAGGTCAAGGGCCGCTTCCGGCAGATTCTCAAGACTGATTTTCGCTCCCCGGGCAATGTTGCTTCTGAATTCCCCGGAGGCTGCAATTCGCCGGTAAGCGTGAACAATTTTTTTTCCGATGACCACAATCCGCATATCGTGATGAACCGGCAAGTATTCCTGGATATAGGCAGGTGTGCCAAGATCGAGATAATCATTTAAGGCTGTATGGTTTTGAATCAGAAAAACACCACTTCCCATTGCCGAACCTCTGGGAATTTTAGCAATAAACGGAAATGAAAAGTATTCTTTGATTCGGGTTTTTTGTCTTTTACCGTAGAAAACTCTTGTTCGGGGATGCGGTATATCCAACAGATTGAGCAAAACGCTTTGCTTGATTTTGTCTTGTGCGCACGTGTAGTTATGCGCGTTCGGGAATGTTGGTTTATTCATTGAATCGAACAGTTCCGCATAAAGTTGGGTGGGATAGTATATCTTAGGTGCCGTTTGAATCATTCTCCTTTCTTCCGGGCTATAATCCGAAAAATTTGGATATACGCCGAGCGTCAGCACATTTTTACAATCTTTCAATCTCGATCCCAGCGCAATCACTTTATCCATTATTTTAGATACCCCATGTGATAAAGGGGTTTTTCCATCGGGTGCATGGCCCCTTGGTTCCTGGCCCCCTTCAAAAATCTCTTGAATGGTCCTGTTGATCTTTTCAGCATGCGTTCCCCGCCAGTAAATGCGGCGGCATGCCGGGCATTCCCTGAAAATTTCATGTGTTTGCCATACATAGTCCGGTATCCTGCCGCGTATCACTGTCTTGTCAATTCCCTGGATTTCTTTGTTGCAAATAATACACCGTGAAAATGGTTTCACGCTTTCCCGCGTTATTCCGCAGGCGGCAATGATGTAATGCAGCTGAACCGCCACGGCGTCTTGCTCCAGATGGATGATTTTTTCCATTTCTTTGCCGCAAACCGATCGGGACAATGTCAGGTATATCTCACGTTTATTTACTGTTTCTGCGATGGGTTTTTCACATTCACGGTTGCGACGGAAAATTGTATCAAACCCGAGCATTCGCAGCCATTTCAGCAAACTACCCAATGCATCATCAAGAATAAAACGTATGGGGGCATCATCCGGCGATTGGTTCATCGTCAATCGTTATTTTGTGCCCATCCTCAATTGCTGAATGAACACTATCTAGGCGGTTTTAATACGAACAAGGACGTTTCAACATCAGCATTGGCCCAGTATCGCTCCACCTCCAGCAATAATTGTGCGCCGTCCTTACCCAGAAATTCAATTTTTTGGGGTATCTGATACCCCTGGTAATTCTTAAATTTTTTGATCTCCAGACCATAGGCAGGCTTATCCGTTCCCTCAAACATCTCGTATTTCCAAACTGTTTCCATATCGGCAGCAAGATAAATTTTTTCTTGCTGCTGCCGCCACCACCCGCTTTTCAAAAGCAAAATATACGCATTGTCCGATGCCCCCCTTTCCAATTGGGCGGAAACATGGTCGATCACTGGCACTTGACCGGATAAAAGCAAATTGATTGTATTGATTTTTATCGGAATATTGAGCAATTGATCTAAATCTGCATTCGGGAATCGTTTTCGATAAAAACGATTTTCAGAATGCTGTGCCACGTAAAGCCAGGTACCGTCATACGCGATGCTGGTAACGGGTTGCCCGGACAACCCTAAAATTTCAAAACGGAGTTTTTCAGTATGATATCCTGCAAAAACCGCACGAGCACTCTGCAAGGCATGAGGCCCCTCTCCAAATTTTACGCGACCGATACCCTTGAAGCTTTTCAGGTTCGCGTTGATGTGTTTAAGTGAAGCTACAACATGGGAGGTTAATTGCGGGTCCTCGATGCGAGATGCTATTTGATAGGGTTCGGTAATTTTTCGGTTAAAACGGCTGCAACCGCATAACAAGAGGATGAAAATAAGAAAAAATATGGCGCGATGTTTCATATGACGTTCTAGGGCGCTGAACAACGGCGGTTACTCTTTTCCCTTTAAAAGGTTTTCTATTTTTTTTTCGAGTTCCTCTTTGTTTTCCGTTTTTTTCATCAGCGAACGCTTATAAAATTTGAGCGCATTATCTCGGTCGTTTACTTTTATGTATACATCGCCTAAATGCTCCAGAATGATCGGGTCGTCCTGCGTTAGGTCCACTGCCTTTTCAAGGTATTTCAATGCTTCCTCAAATCGGCCTTTTTTAAAGTAAACCCATCCAAGACTATCGGTGATATACCCATCGTCCGGTTTGTATTTTAAAGCTTCCTTAATCAAATGTTCCGCTTCATCTAGATTTTTTCCCATATCGGCAAAGGTATAGCCGAGGTAATTTAACGCATTTGCATGTTTAGGATCCAGTTTGATCACTTTTCGCATCTGTTCAATCGATTCGTCTTTTTTCCCCCATTTATCGTATACGACCCCGAGTCGAAAATGAAGTTTGATGTTATCCGGGCTGATACCGAGGCCTTGTTTCAATGTGGCCTCCGCATCCTCAAACGCTTTAATTTCCTCATAAAATGAACCAAGATACAACATGAATTCCGGATTGCCCGGAACATTTTCTATAACCCCTTTAATATAAGTGATGGCTTCATTGGTCTTATCCTGTTCCTGGTACAGTACCGATATCTGCACAACGGCATTTTCATAAAACCTGCTGCCCGGCTTTACCATTTTAAACTGCTGAATGGCGGCGTCATTTTCTTCATTGCCGTCATAGGCAACGCCCAAAAGATAATGAATATCCGAACTTTCGGGAACGCTTTTCAACATGCTTTTCATGATGACAATGGCTTTTTCATAGTTTTTCGGATCAATGTACAACTGAATAATTTTTCTTATGATATCAATGTCTTCCTGACTTTTCAACCCAAGGTCCATCAAGAGACGTTCGCCTTCATCAATCAATCCATGTTCAAAATAGAAATAACCCAATTCCATTATTGCTTGTGTGTTTTGGGGATTGCGTTGGATGATTTCTTTATAAGTGTCAATGATCTTCTCGGATTTAGCCTGTTCCCCGTAAATGTCTATTAATTCAAATCGCGCTTCCTCCAGTTGGGGTTCTAAAGCCAAAGCTTTTTCGAATTCCTCTTCAGATGCTTCAATCATCCCTTTGTCTTTATATATTTTTCCGATAAAGAAATGGCCGGCAAAAGATCCGGGGGAATACACCACCAATTGTTTATAGACGCGCAAAGCGCTGTCCGAATCACCGGCATCCATGTGGATGCCGCCCAACATCAAATAGATCCGTTCCTGATTCGGGTTGATGGCAAGTGCTTTCTCGTAAGCGTCTATTGCCAAATCATACTGTTTGCGTGTTTGATGGATGCTGCCGGATAAAACGAGCGCTTCCAAATATCCAGGGTCGGCTTCGAGCACCGAGCGCAGTAGATCCAACGCATTGTCGATGTTTTTTTGCTGCAGATACAATTTAGCGAGTTCGATCTTTAAAAACAGCGAGTCCGGATCTATTTCCGAAGCATTGACCAAATGGCGAATGGCTTTATCCAAGTTCCCGCGGTTTAGGTACAGCTGCGATTTTATGTAATGGTAGTAGCTGGTTTCGGTATCATCCGCTTGAATATCGGTTTGAACGGGGGATATGGCTTGATTGCCCTGGATGGACGCACATCCGCAAAGAAAAATGCCTGCGAGTAAAAAAGCTACGAAGCAGCATGTTTGAATCCTCATATCGATGACCTATCTATTTCCTATATTTTATCCGATGTATTGCTAAGGGCATATACATCAAAATCAGGGATTTCTTTTTTAAAAAAATCTCTCATTTTTTTGATAACGTTTTTTTCGACCTGTCGCACCCGCTCCCGTGAAATGCCGTAGCGATCACCGATTTCCTGCAATGTTACCGGGGAATCGGAAAAAACCCGCTGATCAAATATTTCAAGCTCGCGTTCGGTCATCTTCTTTCTGAACTCGGCTATTTTTTGATGTAGCAGGGTTTCCATCTCCTTTTTGGCGACATCATCCTCGATGGATGGTGCACCATCGGTGCTTAAAAACTCAATACGTTGCGTGTCCGAATCATCTTTTAAGGGCGCATCCAAAGAGACATCCCATCCATCCAGCCGCTGATCCATATCCACGATTTCACGTTCGGAAACACCCAATCTTTCGGATAGGAGTTTTGGTTTTGGATCAAAACCCGAATCAATCAAGTTTTGCTTTTCCTTCTTCAATTTAAAAAACAGTTTGCGCTGTCCCTGGGTGGTACCTATTTTAACCAACCGCCAGTTGTCCATGATAAATTTCAGGATATAGGCCTTGATCCAGAAGGATGCATAATATGAAAACTTGACATTCTTATACGGATCAAACTTGCTGACCGCCTGCATCAAACCGATGTTTCCTTCCTGAATTAAATCCAAAAGGTTTTGCATCCATACCCGTTGAAATTCCAGCGCAATTTTAACCACCAGTCTGAGATTTGCCGTCACAAGTTTGTAAGCTGCCTCGCTGTCGCCCTCTTCCTGGACTTTTCTGCCGAGTTCACGCTCTTCTTCCCGCGTCAGGAGTTTATACGCACTGATTTCATTCAGATAGCGTTGGAGTGCATCAAATTTAACCAGCGATTTTTCTGCGGGTTGATCCTTCTTCATCTTTTTGTTGATATCTGCTTCCGGCATTAATTTACTTTCCGTCATGTTGTCGGAT
>CAYTAQ010000103.1:0-14896 GCA_964435695.1 uncultured Desulfobacterales bacterium
CATAGCCCCGCAAGGCAAGATCTCTTGCCGCCGTCAAACCCGAAGGACCGGCGCCGATGACCGCGATCTTTTCGTTACGGGTTACCGGCACTTTTTCCTGACGCGGCCGGGCGGCATTATCGGTAATATAGCGCTTCAGATATTTGATGCCGACGGCTTCATCCACTGTGGACCGGCGGCACTTGGTTTCACACTTATGGTCGCACACCCGGCCGCAAATCGATGGAAACGGATTGGTTTTTAAAAGGACCTTATAGGCATCTTCCAAACGATCGGCCTTGATTAAAGCCAGATAGCTGGGGATGTCCATGTTGATCGGGCAGGCATGCATGCAGGGGGTTTTGAAAAAGGCCGAACAGACCACAGCCGGACAGCGGTTTTCCCGAATGTGGGCCTCATATTCGCCGCGAAAGTAGCGCAAGGTGGACAGCACCGGATTCGGCGCGGTCTGACCCAGCCCGCAAAGCGCCGTATTTTTGATAATATTCGCCCATTTCTCCAGCTTCTCGATATCCCCCTCTTTTCCCTGTCCGGCGCAGATATTCGTCAGAATGTCCAGCATCTTTTGAGTTCCCACCCGGCATGGTGTACATTTCCCGCAGGACTCCTCTTTGCAAAAATCCATGAAGAACCTGGCTATATCCACCACGCACTTGTCTTCATCCATGACGATCATGCCGCCGGAACCGACAATGGCTCCCAACCGGCTGATGCTTTCATAGTCAACGGGTGTGTTAAGATGCTCAACCGGTACGCAGCCCCCCGAGGGACCGCCCAGTTGAACGGCTTTAAATTTCTTTCCTTTTTGGATGCCCCCGCCGATATCATAGATGATGGTCCCCAACGAGATGCCCATCGGCACCTCCACCAGACCCACATTATTCACGTCGCCTGTAAGCGCAAAAACCTTTGTTCCCTTACTCCTGAGGGTACCCATGCCGGCATACCATTTTCCGCCTTTGAGAATAATCTGGGGAATATTGGCCAGTGTCTCCACATTGTTCAAGATGGTGGGTTTTTCCCAGAGTCCCTGGACCGCCGGAAACGGCGGTCTGGGTCTTGGCATTCCCCGTTTCCCCTCGATGGAGGTCATAAGTGCTGTTTCTTCTCCGCATACAAAAGCCCCGGCGCCGCGATACACGTCGATATCGAATTCAAAACCGGATTCCAGTATATTCTTTCCCAGAAGTCCGCAATCCCTGGCCTGATGAATGGCATCGTTTAAGGTCTTCACGGCAAGCGGATATTCGGCACGACAATAGATATAGCCTTGATGAGATCCGATGGCCTTGGCCGCAATAACCATGCCCTCCAGGACGGCGTGGGGATCTGATTCCAAGACACAGCGGTCCATAAAAGCACCAGGATCCCCTTCATCCGCGTTGCAAAGGACGTATTTGACGGGTTCCCGTGATTTTGAAGCAAAATCCCATTTAATGCCGCTAGGAAACCCTGCCCCACCCCGCCCCCTGAGCCCTGATCTTTTAACTTCACCGATAATTTCATTCGGGCTCATTTGGTAGAGGGCTTTGGCCATGCCGAAATATCCGTCCCGCGCAATATATTCTCCGATACTCCCCGACTGTATGAGACCGCGGTTTTTCATAACGACGGGTTCCTGCATGCCAAAAAAGGGTATCTGACGAATGTGAGACGTGGACAAACTCACCGGAGAGGGAGGGCCTTCAAAATCCATCTCCTTTTGCTCCCACCCTCTGGCATAAATCCACTCAGGGGTGATGGTTCCTTTAAGAACATGTTCCGTAAAGATCTTTCTTGCTTTTTCCTCATGGACATCCGCATATCTGATGGGCTCTTCCGCCATCCTCTCGACAGTAATCAGCGGCTCCCGGTTGCAGATTCCCGCGCAACCGGATGTGGTGATAAGAATATCTTTCCTTTTTGATTTTTCTTTTTCCCGAATTAGCGCATTGAGCACTTTATCGGCTCCGGAGGATATGCCGCAGGTGCCCATATGGACCGTAATGCGGATTGTATACGTATCCACCGACAGCATTGATGATCTGAGGACCTCTCCCTTGATCCGATATAAATCCTCCATTTTGAGTTTCGGCATGGCCATACTCCTTCATTATTCATAGCTGTTCAATATCTCAGATATCTTGGAAGATTTCATCTGCCGGTATGTGTCATCATCAACCACCGTAACAGGTGCCAGCCCGCATGCCCCAAGGCACCTGACCGTTTCCAGGGTAAAACGCCTGTCTTCGGTGGTTTCTCCCTTGTGCACCTTCAGCAAGCTGGAAAGCCTATCCAGGTTCTTTTTGCCGCCCCTGACATAGCAGGCTGTCCCCAAGCAGCACCGGATGGTATGTCTGCCTCTGGGAATCATGGTGAAAAAAGAATAGAAGGTAACAACTCCGTAGACCTCACTGAAAGGAATTCTAAGGCCGAGGGCGACCCTGCGTTGGATTGTTCCGGGAAGGTATCCAATCGTCTCCTGAATCTCTTCCAGAACAGGTATTAGGGATCCCGGGTTTAACATGTGTCGTTCAATAATGGCATCTACGGCTGCCAATTCCTCCGGGCTAAATTCCTGCAATTCGCCCCCCACTTCCGCTATTGAGCTTCTCGCTGACATGGGATTCTCCTTTTGGTTGTTCAGATTTTAAAAAGTAATTGTTTCCAGAAGCATCCGTTTTGTCGACCGGCAGCGTGGTTCGCTGCGACGGGGATTATCGTTCCCTTCGTTTTCTTTTCCTCTTTAACAACAGTCAAAAACCATGCCGTTTTTCACAAACCCGTCAGCAAGGCTCTACATTTCTCAAACCATTTGAAATGTTTATTAATAATTATTTTGAACCCAGACAGAAAATCAGAAACTGAACACAACACTGGACAGGGGTGTCATTTGCCGGGTGACAGGTTAAGAAAAAAATCCTGACAGAAGGAAAAAACATTTTTTCCATTCCTCCAACCATTTGCACCAAACGCCGGAGCAGATATTTCGGCAAAAAGTGATAGGAACATCCATGCGATCTGAGCGCCGACATGGATCCAAGCATTCGCAGATCGCGCCCTTTCGACCTGCTGCCCTTTGCCGGCCAGAAGCTGTTTCAGGACCTCCGACACCTCATTCTGGAGCAGACCATTAACGCTTAAAATGTCAAATGGCTATCCGGGTACTGCCAAAGCCCCTTTGGGAAATGCGACGGATAGACAAATTGAAATTATCACTTTCAGCAAGACGGCCGAAGGTCTAAACCTGTCCCTGAGTGATCGATCAAACGTTGGCAGAAAAGCTTTGAACTATGTCTCGATGCCGGCGGAATTATCTATGGCCCCGATCGTTGATCCGATTTCGTTAAAATGAACCTTTCCTGTTGCAAGATGAAATTGAAGTGTAATATGAATTTGGTGTTCCATCACGGTCTTTCTTCTGCCAGGATTCTATTAGGAAATATTACGAATGAGTCAGTGTTCATCATACCGTTTTATTAGAACCTTAATTGTAATTTTTGAATATTTAATGGCAAAACTTTTTCAACCAGACACGAAGGAAAAAAGAAAGAAAAAACCTTTGTGTCCTTTGAGGTTCCGGTTTATCCGGGTTAGGGTTATATGAATTTTTTACACTGGACGCTGATCCTCCTGCATTTTCTGGTAGCCTTTTTTGCCGCCGGCCATGCCCTTATATTCAAAAGCGATCCCAGGGCCGCTCTGGGTTGGATCGCCGTGTGCCTGATGTTTCCTTTTATAGGGCCGTTGCTCTATTTTCTTTTCGGCATTAATCGAATCCATACCCGGGCCCGAAAGCTGCAACACCCTTCCCGCTTTCGATCGGATACGGGTTGTGAACAGCCTGATGATCCATCGGCACCTCAAATATCGGGTCCGGTTCTTTCACCGGAATTTTCCGAAATTATGCGAATTTCATGTGCGGTAACGCGGCGGCCGCTTGTGAGCGGGAATGCCGTCGAGCTGCTTGAAAACGGTGAACAGGCCTTTCCGGCCATGCTGGAAGCCATTGAAGGATCACGGCATTCACTTTTTCTGTCCACCTATATTTTCGAGACGAATCAAACCGGCCGGCAATTCATCGACGCCCTGACCCGGGCCGCCCGGCGCGGGGTTGATGTGAGAGTAATCATTGACGGTGTCGGCGAGCTGTATGCTTTTCCCCGGGCCGGCACTTTGCTTAAAAAGCGCGGCGTGCGCCTGGCCAGGTTTCTGCCGCCCAGGCTGATTCCGCCCACGCTGCATATCAATCTGCGCAACCATCGCAAAATTCTGGTGGCTGATGGACAGGTGGGCTTTGTCGGCGGCATGAACATCGGCGACCGGCATCTGGCCGCGGTCCGGAAAAACCCCCGCCGGGTTGTTGACCTTCATTTTCGTCTGACAGGTCCGGTTGTCAAACAGATCGAACACGTATTTCTGGAAGACTGGATGTTTTGCACGGGCGAACCCATGCCCGCTGATACGATAGCACCCATCGATGCCCATGGCGCTGTCTGCCGAACCATCGTCGATGGTCCCAACGAAGACCATGACAAGCTGTCGACCATCATGTTCGGCGCCGTTGCAACGGCCCGCCGCAAAATTTCAATCATGACGCCTTACTTTCTTCCTTTCCGTGAGCTCATCGCGGCCCTGCAAAACGCTGCATTGCGCAATGTCGATGTAAAGATCCTTCTGCCGGCCAAGAACAACCTGCCCTATGTGCAGTGGGCAACAACAAAAATGCTCTGGCAGCTCTTGCAAAAAGGCGTGCGCATCTATTATCAGCCACCGCCCTTTGTTCACAGCAAGCTGTTCATGGTGGACGACCATTATGCCCAGGTGGGTTCGGCTAACATCGATCCCAGGAGCCTGCGCCTGAATTTTGAATTGGCTGTGGAGGTTTTTGGAAAGCCGGTTTCGGAAGTACTGGTCCCCCACTTTCAACGGAGCCTCTTAAAATGCCGGGAAATTACCTTTGAGGAAGTCGAGACCCGTTCCATTCCCGTGCGGGTTCGGGATGCCCTGGTTTGGCTTTTTTCGCCGTACCTATAATTTTGGCGCAACACGCATCAATCCGTTTGGATTCCTGATTTTTATCAGATGTCATGTCTATTCAGTCCCCGTTTATGCGTTGCGAATTATGTGGCTTCAGTCATGTCGGCTTCCAGCAACCATTTCCAGACCGGTACCCTGTTCATCCATTGTACGTGCATTCCCGGCTCGAAAAAATTCTGAGAAGAGCTGTGCCCTGGCTGCCTCCGGATTCAATTTTCCTTCAAGGACATGATGCCGGAAAATGTCCCGTGTTCTGGATTCATCGAGATTGGCATATTTGATGGGGGGGGTCACCCAGTTTTTCCACGGTTATGAGCGGTTCCTGATTGCATATTCCTGCGCACCCGGATGTGGTAATAACAATATCCTGCCGGCCGGAGATTTCTTTTTCCTCTTGAAGGATCTTTAAAACCTTGCCCGCACCGGAAGAGATTCCGCAGGTGCCCATGTGTACGGTGATTCGGGCTGTGTTGCCTCCCTTGTCCAGCACCAAAGATCTGAGCACTTCACTTTTTATTCTGAATAAATCTTCGACTTTCAGTTTCGGCATGGGACACGCCTCCGTCATTCATATTCGGAAAGTATCTCCTGTACATCGGATGAATTCATCTGCTTGTAGGTTTGGTCATCCACCACCATGACCGGTGCCAAACCACAGGCCCCGAGACATCGGACGGTTTCCAGTGAGAAGCGCCAATCGGTTGTGGTCTCGCCCGCAGGAGTGTTCAAGACATGGCTCAATTTTTCCATAATTTTTGAACCGCCCTTCACATAACAAGCGGTTCCCAGACAGCACCGGATGGTATGCCTTCCCCTGGGAATCATGGTAAAAAAAGAATAGAATGAATTTTTTCAGAAGCATCCGGTTTGTTCGAATGGATGCCAAACTTTTTCGAAAAAATAATTGGTTATCGGAAAAGAAATAGGCTATTATTAGGCTACTTTCTAAAGGAGCTACCTGATTTTTGTATAATATCTAATGTTAATAAAAAAACAAATGGAGAAAATTAAGGAAGCACAAGATGCGGGCGTTCACCTAAGCGCATGTAAAGCCTGTGCAAATCAACTTGGAGTTACAGAGATTTTGGAAAAAATGCGATTTAAACCGGATTTCAACCCCCCACGCTGTCAAACGGGATCTGCCCTATGGTTCATCCTCGACAAAGGCCATCTACTGACTAAAATCACAGCGGATAGTTGCTGTATCCCAGATACAGCTGATCTGGAAGCTCTTCAGATTTCACTGTCCTATAAACTGTATCTGGGATCCCTGGATGGGCAAGCATGCTATGCTGGTTCGCTGGAAACCGGCAGTTTCTTTGATGCTAACTTCAAACTAAACAATTTGCGAACGCTTTTCGGATCAATCCCAGATGCATTAATCTGGATTGCCGGGCGTGCTAATCAGCTGTTATATTGGCATCTTACTCACCTATATTGCGGAAAGTGCGGACAGAGGACCGAAGATAAAGTTGACGAACGGGCAAAGATATGTCCCCAATGTCAACACGTCAGCTACCCACGCCTATCACCTGCGGTAATTGTAGCGATTCTTAGGGACAACCGGATTCTCCTGGCCCGTAATCGACGCTTCAAAGTGCCTTTTTACAGCGTGCTGGCCGGTTTTGTGGAACCTGGAGAATCCTTGGAGGAATGCGTC
The DNA here is from genome assembly GCA_964435695.1 of uncultured Desulfobacterales bacterium. Lineage (GTDB taxonomy): Bacteria > Desulfobacterota > Desulfobacteria > Desulfobacterales > B30-G6 > CAYTAQ01. The sequence continues at coordinate 6,680 of CAYTAQ010000103.1, forward strand.
ACAAGAGAAATTAAAGAAGAAGTCGGTATTACCGTCAAAAACGTCCGATATTTTGGTAGCCAGCCCTGGCCTTTTCCCGATTCCCTGATGATTGCATTTGTGTCCGATTATGCTGGAGGAGAAATTGTAATTGATCGCTCGGAAATCACTGAGGCCGCCTGGTTTTCAAAAAATAACCTGCCCAAAATACCGCCAAAAATAAGTATTGCCAGACAATTGATCGACTGGTTCTCTCAATTGTAATGTCCTGCAATCCGAGGGATAGTTTTTGCAACCTTTTACTTCCGAAACCGATTGTTGCAGCCTTGTTTTAAAAGCGTCTGGTTTTTGTGCTCCGGATTGATGATCGACAATGACCGCTGCAGGTTTTGTATCTGACTTGGGGACTTGGATACCAAGGTAATTGTAAAAGTTGATCGTTTCAAATAACTGTGATAGATTGTTAAGCTGTATTCACTTCTCTTTTCATACGAGAATTTTCAACAGTTTCCGGTCCGACATTAATTAGCACCTTGAGATATTAATAGTCGCCCATAATATATCTGATTCATTATTAACTTTCGGAATATCCCAGATTGTGGCAAGTAGCGCGCGGCGATTGAGAAGGGAACGCACATCGTCGCTCCCGGAGCCGGCGGTGGCATCAAGAACAAAGCTATCCTAAACCGGATAGACGTCTACTTCCGTTTTGGCAGTGCAACGCCGCCTTGGGGCGCTTCGGAGTTTGGAATTGACGACGAGTATTTTACATATGCCGCTCGCCCGGATCTCGATACCGGCTTTAAGCGGAAAAAAAGGCGGACGAGGTCATGGGGCACTCTTCCCTGCGGAGAAAACCATAACCTTCGAAGACATCGTTAATGGAACTGGTCGAGGCCGAACATCCGCCGATCAGATTTCATATTCTGAGAGAGGCAACCTGCAGGGCAATCAGTTCTGGGCTCTGGCTGGAAGTATCTTCATGTAAATTCAGGACCCTATGTTTCAACGATACGGTATCGTCGCCCAAAAGGAATCATCCCACAAACCCCTTTCGTTACTGGCGTCTGTGTTGGCTTTTTTTCTTTGCGCCCTTTTTGGAGCCAATGCCGTGGCGATCAAAGTCACGCTGGCAGCTTTGGCTTTGTGGCCTGGTATGTACTTCTGCAACGCTACGGTGCCGTATCCCTGCATACTTTTATTTTTATCATGCCGGTGGTTGGTGTGCTGCTAGCTGGACTGATGTTAAAAGAGCCGATAACAGGTAACATCCTTATTGCCTTGGCGTTGATCGGAACAGGGGTTTTTGTTACCCAATTTAGTTGGGATAAAAGGTCCAAGGAGTCTATGGTCTGAATCAGATCCTCCGGAGTCCGGCAAAAACCGCCGGCAGCGTCTGTCACACGGCTCTCGATCAAGCGATAGAAAGCACCTGGGCCCATATGGCTGGATCTACGGGAATGCCTTTTTCCAGATTTTCCCGGCGGGTGCGCAGCGCACGCTCACCCGGGTATAATATGATTCCGTCTTTTTCAACCGGTGTTGCGGTGCGTAGGTCGCCGATAAGCTGGTCCACAACCCGGTTGACCATGCTCAAACTCGCTGCCTGAGACATATCGATTGCGATAAATACCTGGGAAACGCCATATTCGATCTCGCGCCGGCCTATCTGATGCGTTGTAATTCCCCCGGAGACCAGCGCGGCAATAAGATCCAGTAATATTGCCAATCCAGACCCCTTCCAATAGCCGATGGGCAGTGGACGATGGGTCGAGAGTATTGCATTGGGGCTGCGCGTCAAGTTGCCGTCGACATCGTAACCCCCGTCTACAGGAAGATTCTCCTCCGCCTGGTTGGCGGCCTCCATCCTTCCATACGAAAACTGAGACATGGCCATATCCAGAACAACCGGTCCGTTTTTTCGCGGCCCGGCCATCACCAGCGGATTGTTTCCCACCCGGCAGTCAAAGCCACCCCACGGCGGCATATTCGGTGTGGTGTTGGTCCAGCCGATAAACGCAAACCCGGCTTCGGCTGCCATCCAGCCGAAATAGCCACCACGCATCCAATGGTTGGTATTGCATAGTCCCACACAACCGATGCCGTGCTTACGGGCAAGTTCCATGCATCGTAAGGTGCAGTCATAAGCGTTCAGCGGCCCAGGTCCCAAATGGCCGTCATATTGCTCCCAGGCTCCGTGGCTTGACGCAAGTTTCGCCCGCGCTTTCGGATTGACATATCCCTGACGGATATAGTCGATAAACAGCGGGAACCGATTCAGACCATGCGATGCAACACCCGCTAAACTGTTTTCCGCAAAGATGGACGCACACAGCGTCGCCCGTTTTTTATCAAAACCAACCTGCAGCAGGATGCGCTCAAGCTCTTTTATCATTGTTTTCAGTGGAATTCGCATGATCACTTTTCTCCATATATTCAGCTGAAATCTTTTTAGACTGACATGACTTTTTTTTTCAAGCATGTTTTGGGTTTCGCATACAACAATCCGGGAAAATCTTTTTTGGGCCAGCAAAAAAAGCTTGACACGCAGAAATTAAAAGGCTAGAAATATCGCTATACGAAACGATATTCCTTAATACGAAACTACTTCCCCTCGTATGAAACAAAAAGCAACGACAAAAGGAAGGAAGCCGGCCAATCTTGTTCAGACCATTGAGCGCACGGCTCTCATTCTTGAAATTCTCGGACACGCTCCCAGTGGACTGAGCCTTGGCGAGCTATCCGAAAAAGTTGAACTTCCCAAAGGAACGACCCACCGGCTGCTCACCTCCCTGGCATACTTTGATTTTATCCGGCAGGACCAGGCCAGCAAGCATTACCATCTGGGGTTCAAGCTGGTGGAACTCGGCAACCATCTCCTCAGCCACATTGATCTTCGCAATGAGGCTCGTCCATATCTTATCGGTTTGAGCGATGACGTTCAGGAAACAGTTCATCTGGTGGTGCTGGATAAGAACAAGGCGCTTTACATTGACAAAGTGGATTTGCATTCGCGGCGGAACGGTTTGCAGATGGTTTCCAGTTTAGGTTCAAAAATCCCCCTTCACTGCACCGCAGTTGGGAAAGTTTTGCTGGCATTTATGCCTGAAACGGATGCAGAAATGATTTTTCAAAACATTAATTGCGACCGACGAACCGCTAATACGATCACGGATCCATCCCGATTGAAGCAGCACCTGAAGATGATACGGGCAAAGGGGTATGCCGTTGACGATGAAGAAAACGAGGAGGGCGTCCGATGTGTTGCCGCTCCGATTCGAAACGAAATTGGAGAGGTCGTGGCGGCCATGAGCGTGTCCGGGCCCACGACGCGAATTACCGTTGAAAAAATTGATGCTTCATTAAAATTCCGGGTGACTGAAAGCGCAATGATGATTTCGCGTAAACTTGGATTTCGTTTGATTGTTTCCTGAAATGTTGCGCGAACCGGGTATTCAACCTGAAAGGTGAACTGCAATGAGAGAAAAATTCAAAAACGTCATTCAACACCGCATCATTCCGGTTGTTGCCATCCAAGAACCGGAGAACGCAACCCCTTTGGCTGAGGCACTCATAAAGGGGGGGCTGCCCTGTGCGGAGATTACCTTCAGAACAGCCGCTGCGAAAGCCGTGATCGAAACACTGGCCAAAAGAGGCGATATGCTGGTGGGTGCCGGCACCGTTCTCAGCATTGAACAGGTTAAAACAGCCGTTGAAGCCGGTGCCTGTTTTATCGTGGCACCGGGACTTAATCCCAAGGTGGTGAATTATTGTCTAAACCATTCCATTCCTGTAACACCCGGCGTGGCAACGCCCACCGACATTGAGGCAGCAATGGAATTCGGACTCGAAATCGTCAAATATTTCCCTGCGGAAGCGTTTGGCGGCATCAAGACCTTAAAGGCCATCAGCGCGCCTTATACCATGATGAAATTTATTCCGACCGGCGGCATTAATGCAGAGAACGTAACCGAATATCTGCGTCATCCAAAAGTTGCGGCGGTCGGTGGCAGCTGGATGGTAAAATCGTCGCTGATTTCCGACAGACAGTTTGAAACCATCGCCCGTCTGACAAAAGAAGCTGTCGCGCTATCCCAAAACGTCTGACGATAGATATGGAACTTCATGTTACACGAGAAGAATAAATATCAGGAGGAGGTTTGAGCCATGGCGGTGCTCACCATTAAACCAGATAAAATGTGTTCCTTTGATTTGCTGTCCCTGGGAGAAGTGATGTTGCGGCTCGATCCGGGGGAGGGGCGGATCCATACCACCCGCAGCTTTCGGGTGTGGGAAGGGGGAGGAGAATACAATGTATCCCGTGGCCTGCGCAGATGTTTCGGCAGGCGTACGGCTGTTGTAACCGCACTTGCAGACAACGCCGTAGGCCGTCTGGTTGAGGATTTGATTTTACAGGGCGGCGTTGACGCTTCTTTTATTCAATGGGTCCCCTATGACGGAATCGGCCGGACAGTTCGCAACGGTCTTAATTTCACCGAACGAGGCCATGGTATCCGCGGCGCACTGGGCGTTTCAGACAGAGGGAATACAGCCGTATCACAGCTTAAAAAGGGCGATATCGCTTGGGAAACGATATTCGGCAAATTCGGCGTTCGCTGGTTCCATACCGGCGGTATTTTTGCCGCCCTCTCGGCATCGACGCCTGAGGTTATCGAAGAGGCCATGAAAACAGCTAAAAAACACGGAACGATTGTCTCTTTCGACCTGAATTATCGGCCCTCCCTCTGGCAGAGCATCGGCGGAAAAGAAAAGGCTCAGGAGGTCAACCGACGTCTGGCCCGATATGTAGACGTGATGATCGGCAACGAAGAAGACTTCACCGCCTGTCTTGGACTCGCCGTCGCCGGAATGGATCCACAGCTGGCGTCACTGGATGTTTCCAATTTCAAAAAAATGATTCAAGTCGCCGTTAAACAGTTTCCAAACTTCCAGGTGACCGGCACGACGCTTCGAACCGTCAAAAGCGCTACGATCAATGACTGGGGGGCGATCTGCTGGGCTGACGGCGTCTTTTATGAAGCGCCCATGAGGAAGAATCTGGAAGTTTTTGACCGGGTGGGCGGCGGTGACAGTTTTGCGTCCGGCCTGATTTATGGATTTTTAATTGGCAGCGACCCGCAAGAAGCCGTCAACTACGGGGCTGCCCACGGCGCATTGGCGATGACAACGCCCGGAGACACCTCCATGGCCACATGCAGGGAGGTGGAAAAACTCATGGCCGGCGGCAGCGCCAGGGTCGTTCGATAATTCTTCCGGCAGGCCTGCTTGGGATAACCGCCGGTGGTGAGAAAAACCGCAACACGAAAAAGATTGTTGATTAAACACCAAACAAAGAAGGAGGTTTATGATGAAAAGGCTAACGACTATTCTTTTCGTAATTGTTCTGGCAGCATCCTTTTTGCTGGTCGCCGGACCGGGGACGTCCTCGGCAAAAGACTACCTGTTCAAGTATGCCAATACCCAGTCCGAAAATCACCCCCGCAGCAAATCGATGGTTTTTTTCAAAAACACGCTCGAAAAAGCCACCAATGGAAGGATCAAGGTCGAGCTCTATTTCTCGGGTGTTTTGGGCAAAGAAGCCGAAGTTCTGGAAATGGTCAAGCTGGGAACAGTGCAGGGAAGCCGGGGAGGTCTTTTTGAAAGAGCCAATAAAAAATATCTGATGTACACGCTTCCCTTCCTCTTTGAAGATGCGGATAAAGTCGTGGCGGTCATGCGCAGTGATCTGGGCAAGGAAATCAACAAAGGGGCCATGGCCAATGGTATCTATATTCCGGCCACCGGGGTTGCCGGCGGTATGCGTAATATTACCAACAGCAAAAGACCGATAGCAACCGTAGCGGATCTCAAAGGCCTGAAGATGCGTACCCCACCCATTGATGTCACGATCCGAACGTTCAAAGCACTGGGCGCCAATCCGCAGCAAGTCGCTTATACGGAAACCTATATGGCTCTTAAAACCGGTGTCGTCGATGGTCAGGAGAACCCTTTTTCAAACGCGGTCGACATGAAATTTTATGAGGCTCAGAAATATCTTTCGGTGGTGAACTGGCAGGTTCATCCGGATCCGTTTTATGTCAATCCGGCATGGTACAACGGTCTGCCGGATGATCTGAAAGCAGTTTTTGATGCGGTTGCTGAAGCCACGATGATTTACAGCGATACCATCTGGCTCAATTCCGAGGCGGGCTACTACAATATTCTGAAAGACAAGCTTATCGTCAACCACATGGATCCCAAGGACCGCCCCGGGTTCTTAAGCGGCGTGAAGGGCGTCTGGCAGTATTATGTCGATGAAGGCTATTTTACATGGGATGAAATCAACAAAGCGCTTGCAATTGCTGCCAAACAGTAAAGCGGCAGTCATCTGCCGGCAGACATGAAAGAATCGCGCCGGGTCATGATCCGATCCGGCGCGTCACCCATTTCAGAAAAAGGATAACCGAGTGAACAGACTGTATCAGGTAGAACGGTTCGTAACGCGATTGCTTGAGGCGGTCATTACGTTCTTCTTTTTTATCATACTGAGCCTAACGATCACCCTGGTTATTATGCGCTACGGATTCAATACTGCCATCATCGGCGGCAACGAGGCAATGAATTACCTGTTCATATATACGACATCCCTCGGGGCGGCCGTAGCCATAGGCAATGGCGAGCACATTAAAATCACGTTTCTGATTGATAAACTCAAAGCGCGTCCTCGAAAAATTGTCAATACCGTGAATTACCTGTTCATCGGATTTATCAACGGCGTTATGATCTGGTACAGTCTGCCCTGGATCCGTGGCACAGGATACTTTGAATCACCGGTTTTAAGACTCCCCAACTGGATCGTCCAGATCAGCGTTCCGGTCGGCTGCAGCCTGGTAATTTTATACTGCCTGAATCATATCATCCTTGAAATTTTCAATGGCAGACCTTCGCCGGCCGGGGGTAAGCCATGATCATACTGCTGACCAGTCTGGCCGTGTTTTTGTCTCTCGGGATTCCCATCGCCTACTCGCTGGGGTTGTCCGGATTTCTTTATTTCATATGCGAACACCCCGAACTTGTATCCATCCTGCCCCCGCGTTTTCTTGCCGGCATGGACCTTTACGCGATGATCGCGCTGCCGCTTTTCGTACTCATGGGACTCTTGATGAATGCCGGAGGAATTACCTCCCGTTTGATCAATTTCAGTCTGTTGTTTGTGGGACGTTTTCGGGGAGGGCTGGGCGCCGTAAATGTATTTGCCAGCATGATATTCGGCGGTATCTCCGGATCATCCGTATCCGATACCGCTTCAATCGGTGCCGTGTTGATTCCGGAGATGAAGAAGAAGGGATACACCGCCGAATTCGCCAGCGGTATTACGGCGGCCTCCTCAACCATGGGAATGATTATTCCACCAAGTGTACCCATGATAATTTATGCGCTGGTTTCAGAAGAATCCGTCGGAAAACTTTTTCTGGGCAGTCTGATTCCCGGGGTAATGATCGGTGTGCTGATGCTGGGGATAACCTTGGGTGTATCGTACGCAAAGCGCTACCCGCGCGAGGAAGTTTTGCTGAGCAATAAAGAGAAACTCGCTACCGCAAGGCAGTCGATACTCGCACTAATTATGCCGGTTTTCGTTGTGGGTGCGGTGGTTTTCGGAATTGCCACGCCCACTGAATCGGCAGGGCTCGGTGTTCTCTATGCATTCATTGTCGGCGCATTTATCATTCGTGAGTTGAAGTTCAAGGTGATAATGCCCTTAATGCGCGAATCCATATTAACCAGCGCAAACGTGATGGTTATCATCGCCCTTTCAAAACTCTACATCTGGATTCTCGCACTTGAACGTGTTCCGCAGACAGTGGCCCTGTTTATTTCCGGACTGGACCTGCCCGCGTTTGTGGTATTGCTCTTCATCGATATCATCATCCTGCTCACCGGAACCTTTGTGGATGTCAGCCCGGCGATCCTTTTGCTTACACCCGTATTCCTGCCGGCCATGGGGGTGCTGGGGGTTTCCCGCATCCAGTTCGGCGTGATCCTGATTTCAGGCCTGGCCGTTGGTCTGGTGACCCCGCCGGTGGGAATGTGTTTGAACGTTGCCTCGGCGATATCCAAACTGGGCATCGGCACGATCTTTCGGGCTGCCATGCCGTTTCTGCTGGCAAACATTATAACATTAATATTAATTACGTATATTTCACAACTGAGCATGTGGCTTCCCGCATTATTTTTTGA
>CAYTAQ010000104.1:0-5628 GCA_964435695.1 uncultured Desulfobacterales bacterium
CCGTCCCATGACTCCTTGAAGTTTTGGGAACTCCACCACCACCTGACTGACAAGATCCGCTTTGCATAGTGCCGCTGCCCGGGACACCCGTTTCTTACTCGCGGCGTCCATCTTCGCAGTCTTTGCCAGGTATTCGGCAATCTTCCGTATTCGCTGAACTTTTTCATGCATGGTGCCGAGTTCCTTCTGAAACAGGACGCCTTTCAGTTTTTCATTCCATGAATCAAACAAAACATTCAGGTCGCTGTTATAAAAGAACCGTGCATCGGCAAGCCGGGCTCTTAGAACCCGCTCATGACCCACGGCAACCAGATGGAGATCTTTCGTCCGGGTATTGTTTACCGCAATGAAATACGGCATGAGATTTTCATTTTTATCGATGACCGCAAAGTATTTCTGGTGTTCCCTCATGGCCGTAATCAAAATCTCACGCGGAAGTTCAAGAAACACGTCGTCAAATTTTCCGGCTGTTGACACCGGATACTCTACAAGATTGGCAACGATCTCCAACAATTCATCATCCTTCAGGATTTTTCCGCCGACACCCGCAGCCGCCCGCGAGATATCCTTTTCCACAGCTTTTTTGCGTGCCTCAATATCCACAAGAACATCGGCAGAGCGCAATTTCGTAAAATAATCATCCGCTGACGTAATCTTAATCTTTTTCGGATGCATAAAGCTGTGCCCATAGGTATTTCTGCCGCTTTTAATCGTGTCCAAATCAAATGAAATAACCCGCGATCCCAGCAGCGCCAGTATTGAATGAATGGGGCGCGCAAAATAAAGACTCATGTCCGCCCATTTCATGGTCTTGGGAAAAGGTATCGATAAAATAACTTCCGGTAAAATGGTTTTGAGAATTGTGCGCGTTGCAAGCCCCCGCTGGACGATATTGACGCATAAATAAGAACCTTTTTCCGTTTTTTTTGTTGTTAGATCGGCTGTGGACACACCCACCTTTTGGGCAAATTTCCGGGCGGCCACTGTTGGATTGCCGGCTGCATCGAATCCGACTTTTTCGGGCGGTCCAAACACCTCGGTGGAAATCGTTGTCTGTTTTGATGCCACATTCTCGACGGCTATGGTTAAACGCCTGGGCGTACCGTATGTTTTTGCAATACCATGCTCAATACGCGCGTCCGTCATTTTTTTGGTAAGACTGGATACCAGCGCTTCCAACGCAGGCCTGATATATCCCGCAGGAATCTCCTCGGCACCGATCTCAAGCAATAATTTTTCCATGTGCTCCTCTTTTCATGAACATTTTATCAACCTGGTTTTATTTTTTTCACCCGGCCCCTTGATCCCTTGAATCCTTGAACCCTAATGGAACACCAAAAAAGCTGACAACCGAGGTAGTTGAAGATAATCTTTCTCTGTTCCCATCAAGAAATATCTACTCACTGCAGCAGCGGATACCCCATGGCTTCTCGCTGCTTCAGATACCCTTCGGCACAGGCGCGTGCAAGATTTCTGATCCTTGCAATATATCCGGTTCTTTCCGTTACGCTGATGGCGCCGCGTGCGTCAAGCAGGTTGAATGTATGCGAGCATTTCAAACAGTATTCATAGGCCGGAAGAACCAGGCCGGCCTCTATGGATCGACCGGATTCGGCTTCATACATGCTGAAAAGTTTCAGGAGCATATCCACATCCGCTTTTTCAAAGTTATAGGTCGATTGTTCAACTTCCTGACGGTGATGAACATGTCCGTACGTTACGGTATCGTTCCATTTGAGATCATAAACATTATCGACACGCTGGAGATACATGGCGATTCGCTCCAGGCCGTATGTCAACTCAACGGAAACAGGAGACAATTCGACACTGCCGGCAAGTTGGAAATATGTAAATTGCGTGATTTCCATGCCGTCCAGCCAAACCTCCCAGCCGAGTCCTGAAGCACCCAGTGTGGGGGACTCCCAGTCATCTTCCACAAACCGGATATCGTGCTCCAGTGGATCGATACCCAGAACTTTCATACTCTGCAAATAGAGTTTTTGCACATTGAGCGGCGACGGTTTCAGAATGACCTGATACTGATAATAGTGCTGCAATCGATTCGGGTTTTCACCATAGCGACCGTCTGTCGGCCTTCTGGATGGCTGAACATAGGCAACATTCCACGGCTCCGGTCCCAGGGCTTTCAGCAGCGTGGCAGGATGAAATGTGCCGGCACCGACTTCCATGTCATACGGTTGGACCATGACACATCCTTTTTGTGCCCAAAACTGATTAAGCCTCAAGATAACATTTTGAAAATTCATGTGCTTCCTTTTAATTTAATTGAATGGTTGGTTATTTGTACGGTCACCCCTTTGCGATCTATACGTGAGTCCAGCACAAATGCATCTTTTCTTCTTTTTAGAATGTTCTCCCATATCCTCCTGAGCGTGTCAATATTTTCAATTTCACCCAATGCCCAGACACATCCCCCCCCGCCGGCGCCGGCGAACCTTGCACCGCACTCATTTTCTGCCGCAGCAGCAGCAAGTTTTTTGCCCATGGAATCCAGGACCCAGGGCGTCATTGCGCTTCGTAAGGCAACCTCTTTGTTCATACAATCGGCTGCCGTCTTATAATTCAGGTCTCCCATGGCATCAACAAATTTTTGTGTATAATAACAAATTTCAACCCATTCTCTTCTGTGCTTGCCGGCAAGAAACTGTTTTACCCACTGGTTGTTGGAATTCTTCGATTCATGTGGAACACCGCAATAGGCAACCAGCAAATGATTTTTGACCTGATTAAAAACCCGCGACGGAATGACGCGCACCTTGCGATAGGCGGAATCTTCAAGGCTTCCAGGCCAAAACCAGGCATGGGCACCTCCAAATACAGCGGCCAAATGATCCTGAAGACCGCAGGGGACACCGGCAACGCTCCCCTCCAGGGCATGGGCCAGCAACGCGATGTTTTTCTTGGATCGTTGCATGCCCCCTGTCGCTTCCACTGCCTTTGAAAAGGCTGCGACAAGCGCCACCGCTGCCGCCGACGATCCGCCCAGTGCACTCCGTGGCGGAGATGACGATTCTATAATGATTTGAACGCCGTCAGCTTCAAAATAGTTTGCAATGGCAAACATGAGACCTAGGGGATGATTAAAGGGTGCTCTTTCCAAAGAGAACCGGCATTTTTTAAACCCGCTTGAAATCACCTGGGTCGCCCCTTTTTCATAAGCCTCAATCCGGACAGTCGTTTTCAAGCCCAGCGCTATATTAAACGTACACGGAGAATATCTCCGAAGCGGTATATAGAAGGTGCTCAAGTCCAGCGTGCCGCCCATATCGATCCGGCAGGGCGCGGAAGCCTCAACATAATTCCGTTCAAGTATTTCTCTAATGCGATTTGTCATGTTTTGTGTTTGGTATAGGTCTTATAGGTCCTATAGGTCCTATTCTTGTAGGTCCTATAAGACCTATCTCAACAGCCATGCCCTACAAGCTAAGTCGTTGCCCGTATCTGGCATAAAAACCGCAGGCTTTTGGGTTCTTTGCCCAGATGATACGAGACAAATTCTTCCAAAAACGACAGACCCTCCTGCACGGCCTGTTTTGAAAATCGTATCCTTGCCGCTTTTCTCATGTCACCCTCATTCAGCCATTTCAGCTGTTTGATGGTTCCTTTTGAAAGACATTTTCCCTGAGAAGCGTAAGTTGCGCAATTTTCGCAAACAAGCCCGCCTTTGGCCAAATCAACACGCAACGTGCACCTGGCGGTATCCTCCACATCCGAATAACATGTGCAGCACTGGTTCAGATTCGGACAAAGACCGGACAATGAAAGAAATCTCATTTGAAAAAGAATGCTTAAAACATCCTCCGGGATATTACCGGCGTTGAGCTCTTTTAAGGCAAATGTCAGTAAGCCATACAATTCGTTCTGCCTTTGCCCGGCTTCGACCCAATCATTAACCAGCTCCGCCCAATAACTGGCATTAGCGGTCTTTTTGATATCAGAGCCGATATGTTCCATCGGCATTCGCAGGGAAGCTTCGGAAAGGATGGGCAAACCTTTTCCTTTACCGGAATTGACGACGATATCCAGAAAATAGAACAACTCAAGCAGGCCCGAGAAACGTTTGGTGCTTCGTTTAGCGGATTTTGCGATAACGGTTATCTTGCCTTTCTTCAATGTTAAAAATGTGAGGATCAAATCAAAATCGCCATAGTCCAAACGACGAATCAAAATGGCAGGTGTTGTAAAACTCGGCAATGGATTTTCCTGTTTTTGTGTTTGAAAACAAGCAAGGACACTGAATCAGGCGTGGTCGCCGTTACCCTAAACATCAATGCCGTATCACGGTCACGCGTACGTTCACGGGCACTAAATTCCCAAAAGAGCAGTCGCAATGGAAAAATAGAAAAAGACACTGATGATATCAATCGAAGTGGTCACAAAAGGCCCTGTCGCCACCGCGGGGTCAATGTTCATCCTGGCAAAAACCATCGGGACCAGTGACCCAACGAACGCTGCAATCGACATGGAACTGAGCACGGAAAAGCAAACCGAAATCGCCAGCGCCAGCGTACCGTATTTCAACTGGGCGATTATCCCAATTATCAAGCCGTAAACCAGGCCCAGAATGATGCCTATGGAGAGTTCTTTAGACACCACGGGCCACAGTTCCCTGATATTCAGCCGTCCTGTTGCCAGACCCCGAACAACAATCGTAGAAGACTGGGTGCCGATATTGCCGCCCATCCCCATGATGACCGGTATGAAAGCAGCCAGATATGCCAGTTTTTTCAAACTTTCTTCAAAGTGCCCGATTACTAAAAACGCGATGACACCACCGATACAGCTTGCAAAAAGCCACGGCAGCCGGATGCGCGTGCTTCTGAGAATCGACTTTGTTTCTATGGATTCTTCACCCACGCCGGCCATCTTCAACATATCTTCCGTCGCGTCTTGTTTGATAATGTCGATGACATCGTCCACCGTAACGATACCCACCAGCTTGTTGGTATCGTCCACAACCGGGACAGCCAAAATATCATATCGCGCGACGATTCTCGCCACTTCCTCCTGATCCGTGTCGGTCTTTACAGCGAAAACATCCGTCACCATGAGGTCTTTCAGTTGCCTTTCCGGCGGCACAACCACCAGTTGTCTCAAAGAACTGACACCCACCAGGTTGCCGTATTCATTGACGACGTACAGGTAAAACGGCATCTCAACGTCCTGGTATTCGGTTTGCAGTGATTTTATGGCCTGGCCTGCCGTCATATCTTCGCGCAGGGCAATAAAATCCGGAATCATGATACCGCCTGCGGTGTCATCTTCATACCGGAGAAGCCCTTCAACTTCCTCAGACCCGTCCTTCTTCATCCGCTTCAATATGGCGTCGGCTTTTTCTTCGGGCAGCCTCCCGATAATGTCAGCCGCATCATCGGTAGGCATATTCTCTAATATTTCAACAACTTCTTCAAACTTCAGGTCTTCCACAAAATTGAGAAAAGTATCCTCTTGCAGTTCGGAAAACAGAACACCCTTCTGCTCGGTATCCTTGATCATGCTGAAAAGTTTGAGCTGTTCCGGAACGGTTAAGGCATCAAATGTCCTTGACAGGTCGGCCGCATGTGTTTTGGCGACAATTTTCTGAAGATGCATAAGCCAATAAACAAA
>CAYTAQ010000104.1:5638-14842 GCA_964435695.1 uncultured Desulfobacterales bacterium
ATTGATTTAGATTTTATATGGTTAGCGCAGTGTAATATTTTATTTCGATTACCCTGCATAATAAGGCCCCACAATCACACTGCCGCGCCTGTGCAAAAACTTTGCTCTTTGCATTTTTATTGAATAATTTTTATATGGGAGTTTTTTCGCAGATCCTCCAACCATGTTTTAAATTTTTCATTGACCAGGTCATCATACAGTTGCCTTTCAATATCGGGCCGGGCTTCCTCAAAGGTTTTTCCGCCGACTTTTGTGATATCCTCAATATAGAAAATCTGGTATCCCCGGTCTGTTTCAATGACCTGTGTGTACTGACCCACTGTCAAGTCTTTCACCGCTTGCTGAAGCTGAGGGAAAATGTCCTCAAAACTGATCAGCCCAAGATCGCCGCCCTTCTCGGCCAGCGGTGATTCTGAATACATTTCTGCAAGCGATTCAAAGGATGCCCCTGCCCTCAGTTCGTCGTAAACCTTGTTCATTCTTTCAAGAATGGTCTGTTTTGCAGCATCGCTCGCCCCTTCAGGAAACATCATAATAATGTTTCTCAGGTGATATTTCAACTCGCCTTCATATTTCTCAACATGGTCTTCATAGTATGACCGTATATCTTCCTGGGTAACAACGATCTTTGATTTCACGGCGCTGTTCAACAGTCTAGCTCTGATCCCATTTTTTATTAATGATTCTCGATACGCTTCCATTGTCAAGCCTTCACGCTTGAGCTCCTCTCTCAAAATCTCGTCTGTCCACATATTGGCCGCTTTGATCTGCTCGATGTTGCTGTCAACCTCCGACTCCCTGAGTTGAATATTCTGCTTTTTGGCTTCCTGATCGGTCAGTTTATCATCGATCATGCGATTGAGGATTTCATTTCTGACCTTATAGCGCATTTTTTCTTCGTTTTCAGAGCTGTAACCAGACATCGCCAGTTTTTTTTCATACGGCTGCAGCTCTTTTTGAAGTTCCAGGTAGGTAATAATATCATTATTGACCACGGCAACGATGCGGTCGACAACTTCATCGCATGCGGCTTTTTGCAAAGCCATCGTCCAGGACATAAGGATCCAAACAAGCAATAATCCCTGTATGAATAAATAGTTGGTCTTTTTTGATCGCATATGATCTTTCCAGATTAAAAGTCCGAAGGGTTGATTTTTTCCCATGCCTCGACGTTGACATCGATTGTATACCGATTTTGCAGCTCAGCGATCCACGACCGGTAGGTCTCTTCTTTTTTCTGATTGCGTACCAGTTCAAGCAGTGTTTCATTGAAGGTTTCATCGTATGGCGCTGAATTCGCTCCATTTTCATTGGATGCATAATGCTTTTCATAATATGCCGATATGTCTTCGGGTTTGAGAATTATGAGCGGTTCCAGTTCCTTTGCTATCACTTTTTCCAACAAGATCCGTATCCTCAATTCATTTTTCCATTGGCGGAAAGACACATTCTGTTCCAGCAGAACCTGCCTGAAGGCATCATCCGGATAATCTCTTTTTATCCCTTCCACAGCTTTTTTGAGCTCCACATCCGATACATGGATATCGAGTTCTTCAGCCCGTTCCATCAGAATTAATTCTTCAATGAGTTGATTTAGAAGATAGAGTCTCATTTCCGATTGGTCGGTTGTTTTTAGTTCTGCGCCGGGCGGCATATCATTATTGATCTCATCAAACTTATCGTTAAATTCTGCAACCGTTATTTTTCTGTCATTCACCTGAATTAGATATTCTTTGGTATTTTCCTGATTTGTATTCGTACATCCCCATACCAGCCCCGCTACCATCCAAATTACAATCCAGGGCATCTTTTTAAAAATTCCTTCCATCTTAATAAATCGCAGTGAAAATTCTACGGTGGTATGTTTTTTTTCATTCTGTTTCACCTGCCGCCCGAATAAACGTATCTAATTTTTCTGGAATATCCGAGCGATAAGGTGATCAGCCGTTAACACGATGTGCAATTTCTTTCAAGATGTTTTTAGTCTGATTCAACCACCCCAAAAGCTCCGCACCTGACAGTTTTGCCTTCAGGACGTGTTCAGGGGTTAACCGAAATCGATTCTCATTGGACATGACCATTTTGACAATGCCGTGGGGATTTTCCTGGTGGTCGGGCGACAGATGCAGCAATAGATTTTTTTCGTTCAGATCCAGTCGTTTGACGCCTGCTTTAACCGACATGACTTTCAGCATTATTTTTAAAAGAAGATTCCCGGTTTCATCGGGCAATTTACCATACCGGTCAACCAGTTCCGCTTTCAGTGCCGAAATTTCATCCAAACCGGCAACCTTTGCAAGGCGCCGATAGGCGGAAAGGCGTTGATCGATATCGCTGATATATGATTCCGGAATATAGGCGGACAGGGCCACATTGATCTCCGGCTCAAGTCTTTCCGGCACCGGTTCTCCTTTCAATTCTGCAATCGATTCTTCCATAAGTTTGAGAAACATGTCATAACCCACTGCAGCGATGTGCCCGGACTGCGACGCACCGAGAATCGTCCCGCCCCCCCGGATCTTCAGATCGCTCATGGCGATTTGGAATCCCGACCCGAGATCACTGTGTTCCATCAACACCTTCAAGCGTTTCTGGGCATTGCGGGTGATGGCGCTTTCATCCGGTATGAAAAGATACGCATAGGCCTGTTCTTCAGACCGGCCGACACGCCCGCGAAGCTGGTACATCTGGGCGAGCCCGAATCGATCCGCCCGATTGATGAGAATGGTGTTGGCTGATGGAATATCCAGACCCGACTCAATGATGGTGGTGCAAACCAGCATGTCAATCTCTTTGTTCATAAATCGAAGCATGACCTTTTCCAACTGCCGCTCATCCATACGGCCGTGGGCGACATCCAGCCGCACATCCGGCACAATCGATTTTAGACTCCCGGCCATCCTTTCAATACTGTTGATGTTGTTGTGAACAAAAAAGACCTGTCCACCCCTTTTCAGCTCTTTCTCGATAGCCTCCTTGACGATTCCCTCGTTAAATTCGCATACGTAGGTAACGATGGCCCGCCGGTATTCAGGAGGGGTTGCAATGAGACTGATGTCACGAACTCCCACCAGTGACATGTGCAGGGTTCGCGGTATAGGGGTTGCCGTCAGGGCAAGAACATCCACCGTTGTTCGAATCTTTTTCAGCCGTTCCTTATGCCTCACGCCGAATCGCTGTTCTTCATCGATGATAAACAGGCCGAGATCTTTGAAAGCAATGTCTTTTTGAAGGAGCCGATGGGTGCCGATGACGATATCGACCTTGCCTTCCTGGAGGCTGGATAGAATCTTCTTTTGTTCCTGACGGTTACGAAACCTGCTCAAACAGGCGATATGCACAGGGTAGTTTTTAAACCGTTCACAAAATGTGGTAAAGTGTTGTTCTGCCAGGACCGTCGTCGGTACGAGCACGGCCACCTGCCTGCCATTATAAACCGTTACAAAAGAGGCGCGCAGCGCCACTTCGGTTTTTCCATACCCGACATCGCCGCAGATCAGTCGATCCATGGGCACGGCTTCCGACATATCCTTCAGCACATCCTCGATGACCTTTATCTGATCACCGGTCTCTTCATAAAGAAATCCGGTTTCAAAATCCTGAAGGTCTCTGTCCACGGGTTGGTGAGCAAATCCTTTCTTGATTTTTCTGGCGGCATAAAGCCTTAACAGTTCGCCTGCAATCTTTTCGGCCGATTTTTTTGCCTTTGCTTTAACCTTATCCCACGATTTGCCGCCCATTTTATCAAGAACCGGGATGACGCCCTCAACCCCCATATATTTCTGGATCCAGCCCATTCGGTCCACCGGCAGGTAGAGTTTGTCGTTGTCCCGGTAAGCGATTTGTAAAAAATCATTGATAGCGCCCTCAACGGTCAGCTTTACAAGCCCTTCATATTGTCCGATGCCGTGCTCATTGTGCACCACCAGGTCATTGGTTTTCAAATCTTCGAATGCCAGAAGCTGCCGTTGAACACTGGACCGGTCCTGTGTTTTTCTCTTTTTTCGAATACCAAAAATCTCGTGGTCCGTCAGCAGCGCAACAGCGGCTTCCGGCCAGCAAAATCCCGCTGACAACTTACCGGCCAAAACCAGCAGGGGTCTGTCGCCATATGCTTTTCCGGGCATTGAATCAGGAAATGTTTCAGCGGTTTCAAGCGATATCCGGTGAGGCTCCAGAACAGACTTCAACCGGTCGATCTGGGATGTGCCTGCGCAGGCAACAGCCGTAAGAAATCCTCTGCTGCGGTTATCGCCAATCCATTTGATCAAGGGCTGGAGCATATGTTCCGTTGACGGCGGGTGTCGTAATGCATTGACCAGATCTGCATTATCCTCCGAATGGAATGAATAGCAAGTGGATGGCTCCGGCATAACTGGATCACCCTGAAACATCTGCAGCATACGAAAACTCAAGGGGTGTTTTTTTTCAAGCCTCAGTGCTGCTTCGCGCCAGGCCAGATATAACATGCCGGGGTCCGCACAAAAGGTTCCCTCGGCCACGCTGTCCTCAAAATTCTTTTGGACCTGATTTTCCGATTCATCAGCCGCCGCTTGCAGGGCTTCCCGCTCTGTCACAACAAAAAGGGTGCTGGCCCTGGTATAGTCAAACAGAGTTTCCAGTTCCGGATAGAAAAACGGCATCAGATTTTCGGCGCCTGAAAACATTCCCTCGTTTTTAATACGATCGATGATCTTCCGGGCCTTGGTAACCGGCGTATTCAAATGAGAAGCCTGTTGCCTGATACGCTGCACGACCCGGCCCGCATCTTCTTTTTTAAGAATGGATTCCTTTGCCGGCAGAATGACAACCTCTTCCGTAGCATGGAGTGTCCGCTGGCTCACCGGCGAAAAGAACCGCAAAGATTCAACATAATCCCCGAACAATTCGATCCGCACGGGATCCGGATAAAGCGGGGAAAATATATCCAGCAGCCCCCCTCTGACGCAATAATCACCGGGTTCTTCGACAATGGCTGCGTGCTCATAGCCCCCGGCATGAAGCTTTTCAACCAGATGATCGCGATCGATTTCTTCACCCGCCATAACCAGTTCGGCATATTCATCCAGCGCCGCCCGCGGTATGACGCGTTTCATCAGGCCCGTCACCGGCGTGATAACGATGGGCGGGACATCGCCGGCCATCAAAAAATAGAGTGCCCGAATCCGGGCGGCCGCGGTTTCCGTATTTGAAGATAGAAATTTGAAAGGGAGAAGGCTATAGGATGGAAACGATTGGATAATCTGTTGGTCGTCTCCTAGAAAAAACCGCAAATCATCGCTGAAAATCCGCTCTTCTTTAGGCGACGATGTCACCACAATCAGGGGCGACCGGTGCCGGCGGTAAATTTGGGATACCAGATAGGCTGCGTCGGACCCCTGCAGTCCTGTACAATCGATCGCCTGTTGCCGATGTGGAATCGAGTCAATCAGGCGGTCCAGTAAAATTTTTTCTTGATTTTGCGTCATAAACCGAGTAGGGCAATTTAACCTTGGTCGTGTATTCACGTTTGGCCGACGTAGCTCAGCTGGTAGAGCAGCTGATTCGTAATCAGCAGGTCCCCGGTTCGAGTCCGGGCGTCGGCTCCAATGATTTCAATAAGTTAGCCGATGGCACTTGCTCTCGGCTTTCTTTTTGTGACAGTTTTGTGACATCCGAGCTTTTCAGCCTTTTTCGGTGCCAGCAAGCTGTTCAACAGGTTGACTGCATTGCGTTTATGCTCCTGGGTCAAGTGGGCATACCGGAGCGTCATGGTCATGGTCTTATGTCCCAAGAGCTCCTGGATATCCTTCAAGGTTCCGCCCTTTAAAATCAACTGGCTTGCAAATGTATGCCGCAAATCGTGAAAGTGAAAATCTTCAATCCCTGCATTGTCGCACGTCACCTTAAATGACGTTTTAATATCCATGACAGGCTCAACATGAAACGTAAAAATATAATCCGTATTTTTTTTACCATCTGCAATCCTTAGCTTAAAGTTACGTTTCACTCTGTTGAAGATGGCTTCCAGGGTGTCATTGACCGGAATTTTACGAGGATTCTGTGTTTTGGTCTTTTTCAGATAGATGAATCCGTTTTTTATCTGTGACCATTTCAAATTCAGGATTTCACTTTTTCGCATGCCGGTGTGTATGGCACATTCGACAATATCCCGCAAGTGTCCTTTACATTCATTTAACAGCTTTTCGATCTCATCTTCTGAAAGGAACCTTAACCGCCGGTTGTTTTCCTTCAGGATCAAAGATTCTCCACTTTCAAACGGACTACCGCATTTGAAATTGAGGGGTAAAATCCTGGTGAAGCGGTCTGAATTTGATGAATGGATGGAACGACACCGGGTATCTGAGACAAAAATAGATGAGATCGCCAATGAAGTATTGGGGCGCTTACGTAAATAATAAAACCCGGAGCCGAAGCTGCCGGGTTTGTATGTTTATTTTTTGGTGTAATTATTGTGGGTTTACGTTTGTATATTTTTTCAGGATTGTTGCCTTAGCATCTTTTTGAATTTTACAGCGACTACCTTTGTGTGTACCTGATTTTTGGAATAGCTTCCAATTGGAATATTTGCGGCATTCAATATAAATTGAATCCGCCTCGATACAATCTCCCTGTTCACGCAAGCATGTTTTAGTTTTTTCAGGCACTTCTTATTTTGCCCTCTTTTTCGAGTTCTTCACATATTTGCATGGCCATCTCAAATTCAATGCCAAGGCTTTCTTCTATATCGGCAGCGTCAAAGTCTTCACCATGACGCTCTTTGTAGAATTGAGCTATCTCGATCATTGCCTGAGCGTAAGAGATATCTCTTATGTTAATTGGCTCCGGTTCAGTGAACCCGGATTTTTCCTCAAGTTTTTCAATTCGTTTCTCTAATGCCTCCAGTTTACTTTTGAATTTAATATCTTCATAACTCAAATTAATCGTTACATTTTGTGGAGGTGTTGATGTAGGTTTGATTTGAAAAGGGATAACACTTTTTGGATCCATAGCCGAAGAAGATCCATCTGAGATAATGTTAAACCAGTCCTTCTTCGGTCCTTTTAATAAACCGGGATAAACACCACCCATTGAAAAGACAGTCGAGTCTTGGCTCATATTCAAATTACTCCTTTGGTTTTTCATCTGATTGCTCTTTGATAAGGGCCTCTCGTTGCTTTATAATAAAATCAATTTTTTCACCCATCCAAGCATGTATGGCTATTGCAGTGTTTAAATCCATTGCTATTGAAGTCTGGATGAGGCGAACGAGGTCTGCCCCCTTTTTGGGTTCACCATTTGTAACCTCTTTGGTTTCATCGTCAATAACCGCTGTGTACTCTTTAGGTATGGCGCTTCTTTCAGAGAAAAAATGCATCGAAAGCTGATTTATACTTACGCTTCCAAAAACACCTGTCACGTGATAGTCTGGAAGATCGTCGGGAATAACATATTTTACTTTCAGTTTTCGAATTTTGGCTTTTTTAGAAGGCATTTCTTCTTCTCCATTATTTTTAAGATTTTACAGTTTAAATCTTCATCCCTTTATTGTCAATGCCTAAAACCCATGCCAAGAGCGTCTCATTTTCAAAAGAAAGGCCACCAAACGATGAGGCCTTTTTGTGACAGAATGTGACAAGTTGATTTTATTGCACCTTATTGAGCCTGTCTGGTAACTGCCTACCGAAATTGTTATCGGCAAGTCGAAATGAATGGTGTCAAAGCTTGAATTATGAATTAATAAGGAAGCATTCCCTTATTGATATCTTATACTTAACCTCCTATTTTTTCTCTTTGAATGCATAATGTTTTTGATTTGGGCTTGAGGAAAGTTGGGGACGCCCCACATATTTGCAGTTTATATAATATAAAGTACAGAAAGTTGGGGACGCCCCACATATTTGCAGTTTATATAATATAAAGTACATGATATATGGAAGGTATGCCGCGAAAACCCATGTTTTAAGCCAAAAAACTGTAAATGTGTGGGGCGTCCCGAAAATTACAGGATGAACAAAAAAGACAACAGCGGGTTAAAAGAGTGGGCATATTTTCGATTTTCGGTGATTGGCGGTCTATTGGCACGCCCGCCGGACAAAGGTGATCTCCAAAAGCAGCTTGAAGAACTGGCAAAGAAGCGCTGGTGCCATCCGATCACCGGTCAATGGACCTATTTTGGCGTATCGACCATCGAGCGCCGGTACTACAAAGCGCTAAACAATGATGATCAGGTGAGCGCCCTTTCCCGCAAACTGCGCGGGGATGCCGGCAGATCCACGGTCATGACCGGGCCGCTGATCGAGAAGCACTGAACAATATGCTCTTTATCCACACTTCAGCTTTAAGCTTCACGCCGACAACCTGACTGCCCTGGTCAATGAGCAGCCGCAATTGGGCAAAGTTCCTTCCTATGCCACGGTGCGCCGGGCGATGAAAGCGCGCGGATGGTACCGGCGCAAAGCGCCCCATGTCAACCCAAGCGACGGCCGGCAAAAAGCAAATCGGCGTTTGGAGCAGCGTGAAGTTCGCAGTTTTGAAGCATCCCACTGCCACGGACTGTGGCACCTGGATTTTCATCAGGCCCATCGACGGGTGGTAGATAGTGCGGGTTACTGGCACACGCCGGTAGCAGTGTGTGTTTTGGATGATTTTAGCCGCTTATGTTGTCACATTCAGTGGTATTTGAGCGAAACCGCTGAAAATCTGTTTCATGGATTAAAGCAGGCTTTTTTGAAACGCGGTCTTCCCCGGGCACTGATGACCGACAACGGCGCGGCCATGATCGCGCATGAAACTGAAAACGGTTTGAAAAATCTATCGGTTCAACACGAACGCACCTTGCCTTACAGCGCTTATCAAAACGGCAAGCAGGAAAATTTTTGGGCTCAGCTGGAGGGGCGGCTGATAAAAATGGTCGCGCACGTCGATCCCCTCACACTGGAGTTTTTAAATCGCGCCACCCTGGCCTGGGTGGAGATGGAATACAATCGCTCGCTTCACCGGGAGATCGGCACCACACCGCTTAATCGCCTGCTGGAAGGACCTGATGTGAGCCGGCCCTGTTGTAACAGTGAAAAACTGCAGTTCAGCTTTACCGTTCAGCAGCGTCGCGCAGGTTACCAGCGTCGCTATCAATAATTTGTATTTCTTTGTTCGGAATGCTCCGGAATGCTGTTCGCGATCAAACAGAATGCTGTTCGGGATGAATCGGAACACTGTTCGCGA
>CAYTAQ010000105.1:0-14783 GCA_964435695.1 uncultured Desulfobacterales bacterium
GGGAGGAGTTGAACGCTGATATTTTCGGCGTATGCGGTGCCCCCGGCGTTGCCGAGGGACCGGCCCGCGTCATCATGTCCTACAACCAGTTGGATGAAGTCCAAAAGGGTGAAATTCTGGTCTGCCCGGGAACGAATCCCGCCTGGACCCCGGTCTTCGGCCTTGTCAAGGCCGTTGTTTCAGACAGGGGAGGAACCCTCAGCCACACGGCCATCGTGGGGCGGGAGTATGGTCTGCCCACCCTGGTCAATACCTTCACGGGGACAGCCACAATAAAAACAGGTCAACGGATAAGGGTCAATGCGACCGAAGGAACCATTTACATTCTGGACAAGTAAACCCTATACCTGCAACGATAGGGTAAATACCGGTTCCAGGAAGCCCGGCGAGTAACCCTGGAAGAAGAAGTTGGAGTGATGGAGTACCGGAGTAATGGAGTAAGGATTTATATTGATCCTGCGACACTCCAACACTCCGGTACTTCAGAACTCCTTTTTTATATTTACTGTCCGTCACCATCAAGTATCTCAGACGTTGCCCAACGGACTGGTTTTTCACTGAGTAGAATAAGGAAACGGGTCCATTGAAACCTGAACTTGAATGTGCAAGCTGTTTGTTAAAATGGCTCCTTGAGAGGATTGCGGTTTCGGGTCGTGACAGCGATTGCTATCATGTGGCCCGGTCCGTGTCCGGAATGCTCTGTGAACGGTTTTATCCGGCTGCGAATCTGGGTTCGCTGGCCAACAGATCCATCGAAATTGCCGATGGACTGGTTATGGTCTCTACTGAGCACTTTGATAAGATTAAATCCGGTAATAATCAACTGGCCCGCCGGACGCTGCCTCCTGCAAAGAACTTCATTGAAAGCGGAAAAACTGCTGAAGAGATATTTGAAAGGGCATGTGCCGTGGCCACGGCCGGTAATGTGTCTCCCATCGGTTTGCCGTCCGGGACCTCCAAGTTTGAGGAGGTTGAAAATATTTTAAATGGGAGAAGATCCCTGCCTGCGTTCCAGGAAGATGTCCATGGGGCTGTACAACGTGCATCCCGCATCCTCTACATCGCCGATAATTCCGGAGAAATCGGGTTTGATTCCCTGCTGTTGTCCAAACTCAGCGAGATGGGGAAAAAAATTACGCTGGTTGTAAAGGAGGGGCCTTTTTTTGAGGATGCCACGGGAAAGGACATCTCCTTTTTTGGACTGGACCGTGTGGTCGACCGGGTGTTTGCCATAAGAGGTTTTTTTGTTCCCGGTGAGATCCCCTCCCCTTTGCAAAAAGTGTTTGATAAAAGTGATCTTGTGATCTGTAAAGGAACCGGAAATTACGAAGGGCTGGCAGATGAAACCAACGGAAAAGAAACGATCTTTATGCTGAAAATCAAGTGCGCCGTCATCGCCCGAAGGATGGACATGGATATTGGAAGCTTTGTTGTTAAGCTTGATATATGACGCGTAGAACGCCTCCGAAACTGCAGTTCTCAAAGCCCTTTGCCAACCTTCGCCCCCTTTGTTTCCCCCCTTTACCAAAGGAGGCTGTCTCGCAACTCGTCATCCCGGCCAAGTCTCGTGATTTGGCATGGGTTTTGACAAATCGCGGGACGCGAGCCGGGATCCATAAATGGGTTGAAATTATTAGTTAAACTTGTCCCGCCTGGATTCCGGATCTCATCTCGCCAAGAAAAAAATGGCAAGATTCGTCCGGAATGACGGATTTTTGCCGGTTGTCGAACAGTCTGTTAGGGGAATTTCCATACTTCATCATTGAATATTGGTTATTCGTTATTCGACATTCTTTTTTGAAAGCTCGACACCGGCAAGCAGGGCGGCACCAAGGGCACCAACAATCTGCGGCTCCTCGGGGACGATGATCTCCAATTCGATGCTGTCTTCCAGAAACTTTTTTATCCCCCTGTTTTTTGAAACGCCCCCTGAGAGCATAATGTCTTTACGAAAACCCACACGCCTTCCCATGGATACAATTCTTGAAGCCGCCGCCTTGTGAATACCGGCAACGATATCTTCTCTCTTCTCACCCCGGGCACGGAGGGAAACCATCTCCGTTTCCGCAAATACCGTGCAGGTGTTGCTTATGCGGCTTGGTTTTTCACTTTTAAGAGATTCAATCCCCATCTCTTTTATATCAAGCTGAAGAACGCCGGCCATCACCTCAAAAAACCGACCGGTCCCGGCTGCGCACTTATCATTCATAACGAAATCGACAACATCGCCGGTTTCGTTTATCCGTATCACCTTGCTGTCCTGCCCCCCGATATCGATGACGGTTCTGGTCTCCGGCAAGAGAAAATTGGCGCCCTTCGCATGGCAGAGGATTTCAGTCAATGCCTTATTTGAAAATGAGATGGCATTTCGTGCATAACCGGTCGAAAGAATGAACTTAATATTTTCCATGAGGAAGCCGGATTTCTCCAGTGCCGCTTCCATGACCTCATGGCCCACACGCACGACATCAAACCCCGTGGGCATGACTGCGTAGGAGCACAGCACACGTTCATTCATAATAACGGCCTTTGCAGTGGCCGCGCCGATATCAATTCCTGCGACTAACATTTCCTCCAAAACCATCCTCCCAGAAAAGCCGGACCGCTCGCTTGGCTCGCTTCCTTAGTCAATTGAACCGGTCGGTTATCGGCCTTTGTTCCACCTCTCCGGAATATCTCGTACGGGGGTTTCCTAAGAATAGACAAAAATCTCTGGGACGTATACAACATGGTTTCCGATTTAACAACCGTAAATATCCTTGCGGCGTGTTATTCTGAGAAACGTTTTATAAGCACACCTGAATGCTTCATCTGTTTTCCCCTTGACATCATATTTTCCTCAACGTAATACCTAAATTGAGGTAATAATAAGTTTCCTAACTGTCAACAAGTCTATTCACCTTAATTCTTTTAAGGATCAACATGCCGATCACAATCATTGGAATGCTGGACGAGAGGGAAGAAAGCCTTCGATTCCTGAAAAACTGTATCGAAGCAAGAGGGCATCCAACAGCACTTGCGGATATCAGTATAGGCAAAGGTGCAATTACGCCCACCCTTCTGGCAGATATTTCAGGTGATAAATTGGCCGAAGCCGCAGGCACCACACTTGAAATGATCAAAAAAATGATGCCGAAAGAAGAGATAAAAGCTGCCGCTGTTATGTCTGAGGGACTAAAAAATAAATTGTTGGAAAACCATAAAAGCGGGGAGCTGCCGGGAGTAATAGCCGTCGCAGGCATGACCGGAAGCCTTATCTCCCTGTCGGCCATGAAGGGTCTCCCCTTCGGGATGCCAAAACTGTTGATTTCCAGCGCCGTGGCCATGCCGTCCCACGCCAGGGAATTATGTGATTTTTTCGGAATGCGGGACATTACCGTCATGCACAGTATGGTTGACACAGTGGGTTTGAATTCCTTTGTGCGAACCCTGATGATGAACGGCGCGGGGTCCATTTGCGGCATGGTTGAAGCGTTCAGGCCGGCACAAAAGGAGGGAAAACCATCCATTGCCATGACCGAGTGGGGTTACAACGACACGGGAGCCTATTACATCAGGACCTTATTAGAAGAGAAATATGATGTTGTATCATTCCACGCAACCGGGATCGGTGAAAAAGCGGCCGCAGAACTTATGGATCAGGACCTGTTCGAGGCCTTCATCGATCTGGCCCCGGGAGGCTTCAGTGAATACCTCATGGGAGGAAATCGGGCAACCGGACCGGACCGGCTGGATGCCGGCCTAAAGTCAGGCAAACCTTATATTCTCTCTCCCAGTGGTTTTGATATGATCGGTTGCGGGCCTATTCAACGAAAAGATCAGAGGGATGCTTTGTGGACATCTCGGAAAATTTCCGACCGGAAATTTTTCATTCAA
This sequence comes from uncultured Desulfobacterales bacterium, assembly GCA_964435695.1. Classification (GTDB taxonomy): domain Bacteria; phylum Desulfobacterota; class Desulfobacteria; order Desulfobacterales; family B30-G6; genus CAYTAQ01. The sequence goes on from CAYTAQ010000105.1 coordinate 3,877, forward strand.
GACGCCTTCCGCGTTCAAGCCAGAACCAATCCGGAAGAGATGAAACTGATTGCCAGGGAAACGGCCAAAAAGCTCAATGAACACCCTGATAAAAAACTCGTAAAAGTTATTATCCCCTTGAAGGGCTTTTCGTCCCTCAGTGCGCAGAATGGGCCTTTATACGATCCCGATTCCGATAAGACCTTTATCGAAGAACTGGAAAAATATCTTGATTCGAAAATCGAAATAATCAAGGTCGACAACCACATCAACACCCGGGACTTCGCCAGAGCCGTTATCGATGCACTGAAACGGGCATCAGCGTGACGGCTTCATTCCGGCAACGAGCTAAGTGCTCTAGAGCGTTTGTCAGAATAACGTCCGATATCGGTGGTTTTCTGAATCTTATAGCAATGATCAATATTGCCTAATATGGGACGATCCAAACGCTCTGGGCTATGTTTTATCCTGGAGTGATTTTTGAAACTCCTTGAAAAAAGCGTCTTTTTCTTTCCAGCCCTGTCCGAATTCCTTTTCGAAATAATTCGATTCTTGGCCGAGGCTTTTACGCCACCAAAGCTGTGTCCCGCCGCCGAGAAGAATATTCTCGAGAACTTCTTCGATGTCTTTCATATATTCCTTCGGGATAAAGGCCGCTGCCCCCAGCTTAATCGATTTTTTCAATGCGTCCGGTGTAACGGCGTGGGCCGTCAACATGACGGTCTCAAAACCTCTCAGGACGGATTTTTCCAAAAGTTCGAATCCGTTGACCCCCATGATATCCAGAATGACGATATCAAATTTTTCGTTTAAAAGGTGCTTCAAGGCCGAATCGAAGTCGCCCGCCGTAATTACTTCACACATATCCAAAAGTTCCGTCACGGTTTCAAGCACATCCGGTTCATCATCAACCACCAAAACAGATTTGCCTTTCAAAGGGCTTTTTTCGGTTATTGTCATACGTTCTCCTCCTCTGCATCTAAAGGCAGCTATTCTATTGAAAGGCCAAGTTTAAAAACCTTTAAGTTTTTTTGCCAATAACTCAGCAATATGTGCGGCGGGTGACTCGACTTTTTTAGCGGCGATCTTTGCCTGACGCGTTTGAAGCCAAAAGAGGCTCCCGGGGAAATCCATATCCTGATCGATGGCCCATTCCATATCCTGAGGAACTTTTAGACGCTCTTCCGTGGATTTGGCGATTCGAGCAATCTCGATAACTTCCTCGTCACTGAGACAAGACACGTTCCGTAATTTGTCCGGCACATCGGTCCAGTCCGCACCTTTTTCAGTATAAACAACATACTTGCTTTTGTTGCCGATATGCCTGGCATCAATTTCCAGACTGTCCTTGGTGACCACGAATCCATCGACGCTCTCGGCGCCGCTGACTACGCCTTCGCCAAGACCCCAGTTTGCTTCCAGCAGAATCTGGGAGGCATCACCGTCCACAGGATTTACGGTAAAAGCAATGCCGGAGGCGCGGGAATTTACCATTTTGGGGATGGCAACACCTAGTTCGTCTCCAAGAATGGGCAATGCTTTATTGGACCGAAATGCAATGGCGCGGGGCGTGTATGCGCTGGCCCACACTTTTTTCACTTTTGCCAACACCTCATCAATCCCGCATATGTTCAGGTAGGTTTCAAACATTCCCGGTCGGCTCTGAGTCCCGGCGGATCGAACCGAAACAGCCAGATTCTCGATGCCGGTTTTATCACAAAGCTCTGTGTAATAGGATGATATCATCCCTTTGAGATTTGGGGGCATCTCCTGGTTTTCAATGGTGCTGCGGAGCTTTTCGCTTAACTCTTCATAGATGCTTATTCTGGCGCCCTTTAACTCACCGTATCCCTTTACAAATGAAGACAATTGCTCAGCCACGCCGGTTGTCTGAATAAATTCCAGATACATATCGATGGAAAGTGCAAAACCCGGAGGAACCGCCAGACCCATACGTGTCATTTTCCCGAGGTTGGCGCATTTTTTCCCGACGATATCGTTGTGCTCCGGCCCTAACTCTTCGAACCAAAAAATCATTTGTTTGCTCATCATCGTTGGCCCCCGTTTTCTATTTTAATGCATTACTCTTCCGCCATCCACCAGGACGGTTTGACCGGTAACAAAATCACTGTCATCGGAGCTCAGAAAAACAAGTGCGCCCAAAAGATCCTCGGGCTGCTGCAGTCGCCCCAATGGTGTCCGGCTGGTATCATATTTTTCGATGTCGGCAATGGATCGGCTTGACTCCGAGTCGGTAAACCCCGGTGCGATCGCATTGATGGTAATATGGTGAGGCCCCAGCTCAATTGCCAATGACCGCGTTAATCCGACAACACCTGCCTTGGAAGTGACATAGTGGACAAAACCATGAGACCCTGTAAAACAGGTTTCAGAAGAAAGATTTACTATTTTCCCTTTTCCCTGTCGTTGCATATATGGGAATACCGCCCGGGTACATAGCCATGCACCTTTAACATTGACCGTCATCACCTTATCCCACTCTTTGGGATCGATCTCATAAAAAGGTTTGCGCTGCAATCCATAAACGATGGCGGCATTGTTCACCAGGATATCGATCTTTCCAAAAGCAGCAACCGTTGCCTCTGCAGCCATGCGGCAGTCTGCCTCCATGGTCACATCCGCCTGAATACCTTTCGCTGTCCCTCCCGAGGATTCGATCATTCCGACGGTCTCTTTCGGATCAGCGATATCGAGCACAACGATTTTCGCGCCCTCCCTTGAGAGGGCAACGGAAAATGCCCGGCCCAGTCCCTGAGCCGCCCCGGTCACGATGGCCACTCTATCCTTAAGTCTCATATTTCATCCTCTTTTCCGATGTCAACACATATATTCACAGCCGATACTCCTTTTTCAGGTTGACTATCTGTACGGGTTTACTGCGCCCTTTCAGTGGTTTCAGAAAAAATCCTCGCGGATCACCTGTAAGCAGTTGTACGAAGACCCCCTGCCGGTCCCGACACCGTTATGGCTTGCCGATGAGCACAGGTAGAAGTTCTTGATGGGTGTCCGGTAGTTGGAAAGCTCCGGGGTCGGCCGGAAACGATCCATCTGGGAAATAATCATATCTCCGCATGCAATGGAACCTTGATGCATGTTCGGATGGCTTTTTTCAACATCGTATGGGGTGACGAGATTGCATGCGATCACATTATCCCTGGTCATATTCGGGGCATAAATCTGCCACTCCTTGATGATAGCGGATTCAAACTCGTTTCGCAGCTCCTGCCATCTGCTTGTTGAAAAAAATCTCGTCGGCGCCGAGAATTCCTCGATCCCGATAACATGCTTGCCCTCCGGTGCCCTGGACGGATCCCAAATGCTGTCGGCTCCCACAAACATGAAGAGCCGGTTGGCAATGCCTTTGAGATAAATTTCGGAAAGATATTGGTTCGCTACGTAGTCGGCATTGAGCGGACCGATGTACATCCTGGGTTGGGCCCCCAAGTCGGGGTTAAACGAGACTGCCTTATACTGGGGTAACTCATGCATGGCCATCACGGCCCATACCACGGTATGGCGGTCATAGCGGATGTTATTGACGCGCCTGACAATTTTGGGATCCAGATTCTCTTCGCCGATGAGACGAATGGATTGCAGGGCGCTCAAGTCACTGACTACGAGTTTTTTCGCCTTGACCTCGCGACCATTTTTGAGGCGAATTCCCTTGGCCTGGCCATTTTCGATCAAGAGCCTGTTCACATTGCTGCTGAGAAAGAATTCACCGCCCATCTCCGTAAATGCCTGCTGCAGCGCATTGGTTACGCTCTGGCTGCCCCCCTTGGCAATGGCCGCCGGCTCCCAGGAAAGAACCAGCCCAAGGGCGTGCAGAAAGCCGTGCAAACCGATGACATCGTGGGGCCCTCCCCCAAAAGAGGTCATGGCGGCCCGAATGAACAATGTCCTGAGCTCTTCGCTTTCGAAAAGGTCATAGGCCAGCTGCGTCGTAGTCATAAACTGATAGACAGGATCGATGCCGTCCTTGGGGTCGTCGCATAGTTTTTCCAATGCATTTTTTTGACCGTAGGGTACGGGCGGCGTCATCCGATATTTACCCATGGCGGATTTCCATGTTTTCATATACCTTCGGAATAATTCCTCGGCGACGTCGGCATCATTTTGTGAAAACCGGGCGATTTCATTAAGAGATTTTTGCAAATTTTCATTGGACACCTCGGTCCTGCCGGTTTGCTGATCCACCACTTTCAAAGCCGAATAGCCGACCAGGCAGGTATCGTTGTCGTAGATCATGGCCTCGCTGCCATCCGGGAAAATATATTCCAGCCCTTTATCCTTAAGATTAAAATCGTTATATGCCGGATGTCCATAAAAACGGGTCCAGTTAGCGCTGACATTACGGATAAACCCCGGCACCGGTCCTTCCACGCTGGTCAAAGAGCCTCCCAATCGCGATTTAATCTCATAGACAGCTGTCTTCATTCCGGCCTTCTGCAGGTAACACGCCATAATCATACCATGGTGTCCCCCACCGACAACGATAGCATCATAGGTTGAATCAGGCATTCCTTCCTCCTTTTACATGCTTTTAGATTTAAATGTTTCGTAAATATGTATAGGTCAACTGTTTCCAATTTGTCAACAATAAAAAACATAAAACACGAGGTGTTTAATCTAAAAATAATCTCCTTAAAAATAAACTTTGATTTATCCTAATGAATATTAGCAGTAGATCTGTAACAAGTATTCAGATCGACGAACCCATTTTGGTTTGTATGTTTTGGCAGGAAATATTAGTTGACAAATAGGAAACATACATTTGAAGAATAAGTGAAGCTTTTCCTCTCGCAGGCGCCTGAGCAGACGAGGAAACGTTGAAAACGGATTTTCATTGATCAGTTAAATCAGCGACCACCGGCAGAGCCTGTAGTATGGGGAGGGCTCCTGGAAAGGACCTATGCCGCCGGTCGCTGATATATCAAGAAAATAAAATATTTTGCATATCATTGGATCGCAAAGCACGACAACCAAATGATTTTCTTATGCAAGATCAAGACAATGCATTCTCCGGCCCGAACGTATCGCCGTGTCAATTTCTTTCCATTTCAGCCTCTTTTCACTGAATTTAGGCTTTATGCGAGAATTGCCGTTGCGCCGTCTTAATCCCCTACTCATTAAAGATTCGCTTCTAAATGTGCAATCGGTCTCACTCCAAGCGGCATCGGATGCCATTCGTCCCAAAAGTGTTCCACCTCTATAAGCTTGCGATAGCCCATTGAGTCCTGCATTCTATTGAACGGGCAACAGGCAACACACGTATTGCAGCCTCTATGACCGCTAACCCAATACTCGGCGCATTTTTCCGCATTTACGCGCCATTTTAATTCCCCTGCACTATTAGAGGCGTTATTCGGCTCCGTTGTCCGTTTGCCGAACGGTAGGGCTTGAGCAGGACAAATCTTCGCGCATCTCCCGCACGTCTCGCAGAATTCAGTTACGCCAAAATCTATAGGTGAATCGGTTATTAGCGGTAGATCGGTAATCATTGTCGTAATTTTTACTCTTGGTCCAAACTCCGGTGTAATCAATAGTCCATTTCTGCCTATATCACCCAGCCCGGCTTGCATCGCCATCGGGATGTGTCTGGCAATTTGATGCGTAGGCAGGGAGACAGCCTTATACCCGAGGTTTTGTACGAAGGCGGATAGTAAATTGTTGGCATTGGTAAGCCGCGTGTAGGCGATATAATTGGAGGTACTTGAAATCATGGAAGGCGAATATTTTATGAGATTATAATCCTGGTTGGCGATCATAACGACAGCGTATTGAAACTCCTCCGGTATTTCCAGAGGGATGGATTCACCTATTATCGCATCGGGGTAACTACGCCCTTGCTGCTCAAGTCGCTTGTACGCATGTGAGTATATCCATCGTCTATCCAAGCGGCACACCCCCACTTTATCAGCGCCGAAATAATTAGCAATCTTCTTTATTTTCTGGGTTATCATTTGCGGGTCGCCAATATCGATTCTTTCCTGATTAGTCAATTGGGTGCTTACCCTGGATGCTTCTGCCGCCGCCTCAAAAGTTTCGGGCTGGGTGCGGCTACCGGCAAATCGCCCCGCTGAGCGAGCCGCGTTATATAAAGCAGACTCCCAAAGGGTGTATCCCGGATTGTCCGAAACTTCGATATCGGCACTTTGCAGTCCAAGCAACTCCCCCCATTCGGGATCCCATTCGGCCCTCATATTCGCTCTTTTCTTCTGATCGAATCTATTGATCGGAATTGGTATGTACTTTTTTTCCCACTCATCCAATGTAATTTTCTTCATGGTCTAAATCTCCTCTTTACATTTCCTTATGATCTTCATGGCATGTCGAATCCATCATTTCGTCAAACAATCTCAATATGGTTCCGGTATATTGAGGATCGTCTATACTGGCATCTTCCAGCTCAATCACTTTAACTTCAGAATTAAGATGTCTCTTGAGGGCTTTGCAGAACGCCCTCAGTCCTGCGTCTGAATCCCATATACCCTCCTCATTGACTGCGTGGTGAAACCCTTTAATAGCCTGAAAGCGTTTCAGTGGAATAACGACGGCGGTTGGTCCTGTTGCCAAGTTTAGTTTTTCGGCCATCAATTTGCCTACAGCCGCCTGTTCCTTTGTACTGGCTTGAATTGCATTCAGTAAATAATTGTGTGGCCGTGGTTTCGGGCGTCTCAGATATTTGGCCGGAAGCGGTTTGTCCGCCCCCCAATGAAAACGTGAGATAAGCCCGGGAGACAGAATTTGGGGGATTCCCATTTTTGCGGCTGCTTCCAGCCTGTGTTCTCCTGCAGAAAAAGCCGTACCTGCTACCAAATTGAGAAGTTCAAGCCCGGCTGACAGATCCAGTACAGCCGTGACAGCGCCATCGCAAATTACTTGTTCAAGCAATCTCCCACTAGCTCCTGTTGCGTGAAATGCAGCTACCTCATAACCTCGCTCTTCTAATGCCGGCTTTAGTTGACTCATGTAACGGGTGGCGAGCCCCCCCAAAGAGGTTACAGCAACCAGCTTTTTCGGGGTGAGTCCCTTCCTTTCATAAGCCTTAGCAGCGCCGGAGATTGCGCCTGCCGCTGTATTGAGCACTTGTCGGGATAGGCTGTTGATCCCCCACAGACCACCTACCCAGGGCAGCATCATCAAGCCACCACATACCATCTCCGGATTTATTGCCGGGGAATAAGCAATTGTAGAGATAATCAATTTCGGTATGCCGATAGGTACTGCCTTCATTACTTTTAAGGCCAGAGAGGTGCCCATTGAGCCGCCGACTGCCAGCAAACCGTTCAATTTATTGTTGGAACACATTTCTTTAACTATCTTGCAAACTCCTTCCGTCATTTCAGCCAAGGCGTGGAATTCATAATTGAGTTTGACAATGTCCTCCAGGTTTTTCCCGGCAGCCTGTGCAACCTGGTTCCGGCTTACGGTAGGTTGAAAAGATGGTTTTCCCAGAACGCCGGCATCTATAACCACGGTATTATGGCCTTCGCCCTCTATTAATCCCTTGAGATACTCAACCTGATCCCCTTTGGTATCGAGAGTGGCAATAATTGCTATGGCACTCATCTGTTAAAGTCTCCTTGCTTTTTTGGTTTTAGCCAAATGGGCAAACGTCAGCAAAAACTATTTATCGGGCAGCACGATCTATAATAATTCGTTTCATAACTCGAAAGGATTTGAATTCCCATTCGGATCTAATGCTTTCTTAATCTTTATTGTCCATACATGATAATTACTGTAGAGTGGTCCTTGTTTCTTTATCATAAAACGAGGAGGCATTGCCGCATGATATCCGTGCCTGATATCGGTCTCCGCCGACTTTTGCATGAAAGTTGTAGCGATTTCTCTCGAATTGGGCAAAGTCCGGTCGTAGAAGAACAGCAACTCGATATGGGCCATATGACCATATTCGAGAGGAACAATCTGGAAGTTATCCGGTGTATTCAAAACCAATCCTTTTTCTATGAACTCATCCATGAATTCGGGAATTGCTTTTCCTACTTCAAACATGTGGCTGAGAGAATCGGCGCTGAGCTTGACAGGCGCCCAGCCTCCGCCTAACCGGAGTACCCGTTGCAGGAAGCCGACAAGGATGAAGAAATCCATATTGTTTTCGTAAATACCCCGTATGGATTCTGAAACCTCCTCGCCTTCCGTTTCCCTGATGATATCCCGCAAAATCCTCTCCTCGAATTCCATCTCCTCGGCAGACCAAGTAGCCAGATAGACATATAACGGCCTTGCCAGCTCCTTCTGGAAAAGCCCGCTGTTCCACAGCTCCCAGAAATCATTGGCTGACTCGGTACACAGCAGCGCTGCAGTGGCGTTAAAAAATTTCTGAACAGAGTGGCCTATTTCCGCCTTGCCCACTTCAATCATCGCATCGCGAACCTGATCGAGGGTAGAGAACTTGAATATAAAGACTTTGTGGCGATCTTTCGGCAGGCGCATTTTATAAGATGGAGAATATCCTTCTGTCGGCAGTACCTCAGGCCCTTTCCATGCGTCGAGCCCTATTGCCAGTTTGGTAATGATGCCGAGATTTCCCCATTGACCGGCAAAGCCTTTGACTAACCCTCTGAGGCTGGGTCCCGGTCCATCGCCACAAAACCATCCGGCGTCAATCGCAAGGGACCCTACTTTGAGGATTTCTCCCGACGGCAGCACCCACTCAAATGCCGAAACGTAGCGATTGGTCCTTGAAGCACCGTGCTGTGTGTGGTTATCACCGCTTGAACAGGCAAAATTAATCAGGACCGAGCCTCCGGGACCGACGGCGGCGACCGGATAGCTTAATCCCCTTTTCATAAGCTCGGTCTTTAGCTGACCGTGTCTCACGCCCGGTTCGATAATCGCATACCGGTCCTCCTCATTTATCTCGAGAATCCTGTTCATCCGCTTCAGATGAAGCATCACGGTCCCGGGCTGGTTGGCGTAGGCAAAGGGCGTAAGCGTCGAGATGGTAGGAATATACCTGACATTATACCGATTACATATCCTGCAAATAGCCTGAATCTCTTCGGTGCTCCCCGGCAGAATTATCGCCTCCGGGCTAGCCGGTTTCTGCGGGCTGTTCGGCATCTGGTGACGATAAGCAGCCAATATATATGGGCGGTCGCTTATGTAGTCAGAACCTACGATGTTCTCTAGCATCTTATAAACATGTTCAGGTAAGCCCATCGTAAATTGTCCCCTTCTTTATCAAAGTGCCTGAATGACAAGCTCAGTGATGTCATGGTAGCGAATTGGGTCTTCACAGGCGGCCATAGCCTTCTTAAAGTTTGATTCGCAAAGCGGGCAACACGAAACGATGGCCTCAGCACCTGCTGATCTCGCTTCTTCGATTCTCTCCATGGCTGTCCAGGCGGCTAAATCGGGGAATGCTGCGGGTACTCCGCCGCCGCCGCCGCAACAAAAAGAATTTTCCGCATTTCTAGGCATCTCGACCATCTCAATTCCCTGAATTTCGCTCAGTATTTCTCTAGGAGCTTGAAAAGTGCCGTTTGTCCCTCGCCTCCATTGCTTGCGAGGCTCGTGATAACCAAACGGCTTTATCACGCCATTCCATGGCACATAGAGTTCCGAAAGCCTGCCCAGTAAGCATGGATCATGGTAGGTCACTTTCATGTTGAGCTTTTTTGGAAACTTTAATTTGCCTTCTTTCAACATACTCCTGACGACCTCGGTGATATGCATTACTTGAAACCCCGGTTCACCGAACCTGGGGTAGAAACCCCTGAAGGTGCCATAACACTCCGCACAACTGGTCACAACCGTCTTGATTCCGTGCTTTTTGAATGAATCAATATTATGCGCTACCAATTTTCTGGCTGCTTCTATTTGACCTGTCCGCCATAAAAGTGCCCCGCAGCAATATTCTTCGTCAGTCAAAACCTTGAATTCCATGCCGCCCGCGTTCAATATTTCCACCGTATTACGGGCTATTTCAGGATGCAGATAAGACGTTGTGCAGCCTGCAAAATAAGCGATGTCCGCTTTGCCGGACAGATGCATTTCCTCGGGAAGCCAGTCAAATCTCCGGTTATGATCTCGCCCATAAATATTGTGGTGAGTTTCAACAAGCCTTGCGTATTCTTTGTGCTGTGGCATCGGGCCATGGCCGTCTTCCACGCACTTGGCTCTCAAGGCAAGTATGGCGTCCAGCACTTCCATGTCCCGGACTGATTTGCAATTGATATCGCAGGCCCCGCAAGTAGTACAGGTATAGATGTGCTCTATAAGGCCATCTTCATAGTCGAGCGTGCCTTCCAGAAGTTCCTGGGCAATATTGATTAATCCCTGTCCCGAGTGTGCATCATAGCCGTACTTCATGTGAATCGGGCATATCTCAGCGTATTTCCAGCCCTTCGTTTTCGGTCCCAAAACCCACTTGCATTGTCCACAATGGTTGCAGGATTCCATCGTGTATAAATAGTCCTTCAGCGTATCCATAACTCATTTCTCAAAAACATAGTTTGCCTGGGTTCAAGATATTGTTCGGGTCGAAGATCTCTTTCAGTTTTCTCAGCACCGTTACCCCCTCCCCATACTGCTTGTAAACCATATTGGCCCACGGGCCGTACGGCCGGCTGAAAAAGGCGCCGTTTTTCATGAGGATTTCAGATGCGGCCATGAAAAGCTTTTTAACCTCAACCGCTTCCATATCGTTTGATTCATCGCAGGGCAGATTGAACTCGCAATGGCATCCCCTTCCCTGAACCATGGGTTGAATATAACAGCCGATATCATCGGCGGAGTAACGATAGTCCGAAACAACCGTTTGCATGAGCCGGATATACTTGGGTGCTTTACTGAGGGGTGTTAAAAAAAATATGTCGTGGCACGAACCCTTGTGGCGCAGCTTCCAGTAGGGTTCGGCGGAGGGGCGCTGCACCGTTTTC
>CAYTAQ010000106.1:0-14753 GCA_964435695.1 uncultured Desulfobacterales bacterium
GGGCTTCCTCATCTTGAATCCATTTGTCAGTACCGACGTTCCGTCTATATGGGACTGATCTTAAAATTACCTTTTTCCCTATGGTCATAGGAAAATTTTCAATATGTTGACAGGGAAAGTCATCGCACTCGTGGCACCCTGCATTACCTTTTTCTTGATCACACCCTCTAATCTCACACTGCTGGCAATGCATAAACTTAACGTCAGATAGACAACCATTGCATTGAATATCTTCTGTTGTAAGATTTTCGCTATTAGGAAGTGTACCCTTGCCAGCAGTTCCTCCCTGGTAAAGTCTCACCAACCCTTCCTTGAGTTTTTGATTGTTATCATGGTGTGCAATATAAATTGCACAGACGCCGCAATAAAGGCCACAAGGAGAAGCAAAATCCGGATTTATTTTCATGATTTTATTTCCTCACGATTCATCATCTTTTTATATCAAGGTGCATAACGATACATGGAGAATAACAAACTATTACGGTATGTTAAAAATCGTTTGATATCCTATTTGCAGGCCAAAATATTATTCTAACCTATAGCTTGTGATATATGATGCCAAATTCTCTTATCAAAGATTTGGGGGGGGCGTGATCTGCAATTGCTATCAAAAATAAAAGCATCAAATCAGCTGAGCGGCAACACCACCCTTATTTTGCCTATCCTTTAACGAAATTTTTCAAAATAAAGAGCACCGCCATCGGATCATGAATGGGATTGTTTCAGAATACTATTATTCCGAATCTCAATATTCTTACTTTTGCTGAAATGTGAAATATGATCGAATATTATTATAACCAGCTGAATTGATATAATAAAGCAGTCTTTAAAATCATTTGAGAACCAAAGGGTTGTGATTTTAGGGATCCTAAGGCACTTTTTCAACCTATGAAAACTGAAGATTATGATTTGGAGTCTTATCTTAAACTAATCCTTGATCGATTCATCAAAAAGAGTCAGTTGATCGATTCGGCGATCCTCTTGCTCCTGCTCCCTTATGTATTTGCGTATCGCCTCTTCATCTCTTCCAACTGTGGATACGTGGTAACCACGTGCCTAAAAATGCTGACCTGCAAAATTCTCCTTTCGACCTACGAAATTCCTTGATATCTATATTGCGCTTTTGCCTTTAATGAAACCGATTACCTGGGCAACCGTATATTTCGGAGAAATTGCCATCATCACATGTACATGATCAGACCTAAGATGTCCCTCCATTACATCACATTCTTTTATAGAGCTTATAGTTGCGAAAGTCGCGAAACGCCTTCACGGATAGTTGCTTCATCGGTCACAAAGGAGAACCTTACAAAGTTATCTTCTCCAAAGGCTTTGCCGGGGATGCAGGCAATTCGAGATGTTTCAAGGAGGTAGTCACAAAAACTGACTGAGTCATTGACCTCATCCAACTTATCATAAATCTCACTGACATCAACAAAAATATAAAAGGCGCCGGCCGGTTTGAATGGTCTGATTCCATCGATTCGAGACAGACCTTCAAACATCAGGTTTCGCCGTCTTTCAAAAGATTTCTTAAACTGTTCGACGACCTGTCCATCGATCTGCAAGGCAAATGCCAGTGCTTTTTGGGAGATGGATCCGGCACAAGATGTTGCTTGGCCCTGAATTCTTGTGGCTGCCCTGATTACCGCTTCCGGTCCCACAGCAAAACCAATTCGCCAGCCAGGCATTGAATAGGTCTTAGAAGCACTGTTAATGATGACAACTTGATCAGTTAGGTTTGGTGCTACCATCAGCAGGTTAACAAACCGCTGATCATCAAAAACATATTTCTCATAGACATCATCGGAGATGACCATGATACCGGTCTCATCAACAATCCTGGCAATTTCAGTTAATTCGCTTTTAGAATAGACAGCACCGGTTGGATTGGAGGGAGAATTGAGAATAAGTAGTTTTGTTTTCTCTGTAACACAGCTTGCCAACGATTTTGCCGAAATTTTAAAACCATCCTCAAGTCGCGTATTCAAAATTACAGGAACACCCCCGGACAATTTAGCCATATCCGGATATGAAACCCAATAGGGACCGGGAATTACAACTTCATCACCAGGATCCAGAACCGCCTGCAAGATATTGTGCAAGGCATGCTTGCCGCCATTGGAAACCAGCACTTGTGCCGGCTCATATATAACATTTAGTTCTGATCGATACTTTTCGATAATTGCCGTTTTGACTTCAGGGATACCTCCTGCAGCTGTATATTTGGTAAATCCCTCATTGATGGCGATGACTGCTGCCTGCTTAATAATGTCCGGTGTATCAAAATCAGGTTCGCCTGCTGAAAAATCGAGTATGTCGATGCCTTCAGCCTTCATGGCTTTGGCTTTGGCTGAAATGGTGAGTGTTATAGACGGCTTGATAATGCGTGCTCTCTCGGATAAATATGCTTCCATTTTTCCCTCTTGTGTCAATGAATTGTACTTTTCGATGAGTGGTAATTTACATCAATCAGGCGACTGCTTTTTCCATAACTGACACAGCCGTCTCATATATCGATTGTTTAAATAGAAGTTTCAGCGCAGCATAAAGCATATCCATATTCAACACGCTGTTTTGCTGTGCCAGTACCGCCAGCGATGCCAATGCGTAATCCTGAGATTTTATCTTTTTACTTTTAAAGTCAACTTCGATGATGCTTCCCTGACAGGAAGGTAGTTCAACCCCGGCCGCCTTGATAATTACTGATTCTTTTGAAAGCTTGGCGAACATTCGTTTTCGTCGATTGACGCCTTCCGCCGCCAGAGCAACGATCACTGTTGGATTTTCGATACCTGTATAATCAATCTCGACATCGGACAAGATGATCTCACTGACCGAGTGGCCGCGCATGACGGTAATCGGATAATCATTTTTCTGCGTGACGTGGCAACCCGCTGATGCGCCGATCAGGCACAACAGCTCACCGGCCGTGATAATCCGCTGCCCGGCGCTCCCTAAAAGCACGACTTCATTTCGGCCTAATTTTAGAGGGGAAAAGGTTGCCTCGATTTGAACCGGTCCTGATGGTATTTTTTTCGTAGCAGCCTCCTGCTGATATGCCTGGCCATATTCCATCCTTGCATTCTGTTTTTTAAAATCAACCAATTCAGGAAGCTTTGCTATTCCTGCTTCAATGGCTTTCGGGGTCAGCTTGTTGCGGCGGGTGTAACGTCCGGGACAAATTCCCCAGATATCCACCAGAGAAAAGCCTTCAAAGGCGATGGCGGTTTTCAGCTCGTCAACCAAGCCTTTGTCATAGGTTGATACGCGGGACACATATGGCGCTCCGGCTGCACCAGCCACCTGGCAGATATCCATAGGCTTTTCCAGCCTGTTTAAAAATCCTGACCCAACCATGGCATCCTGGGGTGTTGTGGATGAACACTGCCCCCCGGTCATGCCGTAGTTGAAGTTGTTAAGGACCAGGAGCGTGAGATCGATATTCCTCCGGCATGTGCTCAGCACATGGGCGCCGCCGATGCCGAGACCGCCGTCCCCCATGGTCACGATTACCTTCAGGTTGGGTTGCGCCATTTTAATCCCGGTGGCGTAGGTCAGCGCACGGCCATGAAGTCCGTGAAAGGCATGGGTGTTGAAAAAGGTGTCGAACAAGCCGGAACACCCGATGTCGGTGACGATGGCGATCTCTTCTCCAGAAAGACCCATACCCGTCAAAGCCTTATCCAGTGCATGCAGGACATGGTCGTGCGCACAGCCAGGGCAGAACACCGGAGGGCGACCGCTGTTTAAGAGACTATCCATTTAAAACCACCTCCATAATCTGTCCGGGTTTGATCAGTTCGCCGTTCATCTGTCCCAGAAAATCGATTTTCTTGTCCGGTAAAAGCCGTTGAATTTCTCTGATGTACTGCCCGAGATTCATTTCTGCCATGACCACGCGCTTGAAAGGACTAGCCTTTTCTTGAATCAGCACTTCAGGGACAGGCCATAGTGTTTTTAAAATCAGGAGCGATGCCGGGTGATCGCTTTGCTGCAGTTTTTTCACCACTGCCTTGGCAGCTCTGGCGGTTACGCCATAGGCAATCACCAGTGTATCTGTGTCGGAAACAGGGTATTCGTCATAAAAAGTAAAATTTGAAACAGCGCTTTTCAGTTTGGCATCAAGCCGCTGCTGCATCTTTGCAATCTGATCAGGATCGGGGGTGATGTAGCCGTCCGGTCCGTGGGTGGATGAGGTTTGACGGACCAGGCGCTGCCCCCCAAGGGGTAGAAATTCCGGAACCAGCTGATCCTTGGTTGAAGCAAAGGGTATAAACGGTTTATTTTCATCCGCCTTTTTACGCTCCATGATTTGCGGCAAATGCAATGTATCTAAGTCAAATGTCTCCCGGGTCATGGCTATTTCCTTGTTGGAAGCCACAAAAACAGGGCACCGGTATTGCTCTGCCAGGTTAAAGGCATGCATGGTGAGCACATAACAGTCTTTAACATCCACCGGAGCCAGTACAATCACCGGCAGCCCGCCGCTGTTGCCCCACTGCAGAAACTGAACGTCCCCATCAGCTCCTTTGGTGGCCGATCCGGTGGAAGGGCCCAGCCGCTGGACATCGACGATTACGATGGGAATTTCACTGCCAATCGCAAAAGAGATCTGTTCGCTGTACAGGCTGATACCCGGTCCGGATGTGGCCGTCATCGTTTTCATTCCGGACATGGATGCACCGAGGCAAAACCCAATGGATGCAATCTCGTCTTCCCCCTGAAGGCAGATGCCTCCTTTGGGCGGCAATAGCTTGAGCATGGTATTGAAGATGGTTGTTGCCGGAGTAATCGGATATCCGGCAAAAAAATTACACCCTGCCGCCACGGCTCCCCAGCCGATCGCTTCGTTGCCTTCCATTAAAATCTTTCTCATGTAAATCCTCTGGAAGCGAAAATTAGAAATTTGTAATAAGCAAATGAAAAGGGAAAATGATATATGGTATTGGCCAATTAGATAGTTATTTGAAATAAATCCAATCGAACCAAATTAAATTTGTTATCCTCCGGATACAGGGGGAAATAAGACAAGCGTGGCGTCGTTTATAAACTGAGCATCATTTGTGACCCTGCGGTCATTTACCAGTGCCACGTAAGAGCCCTGCGGTATAGACAGCATGTTGAGAACGTCCTTAAGGGTTGCCACCGGCTCGATCTTTAGCAGAAAATCGGTCTGACCACAGAGGGCATGCTTTCTCAATCCACCATAGAGCTTTACGTTGATCTGCACTTTCTTTGCTACTTTATGCAAGACCAAGCCTGCTCAGAACCTCCTCTCCTGGTACCCCATCCTTAGTCCAACCCTGAACTTGGTAGTATTCCTCCAGCATCTCCGGGAGATGGCACACCATTCCTTTTGCGGGACCGGTGGGCGAAGGATCTTCTGTTAGGCGCTTGGGAAGACTATCATCTTTTCTTGTAAAGCCGGCCCTAACCAGGAACATCCGTTCAGCATTGATGATACGTTCTCCGGCGTGCATTAGTTCTTCAAGGGTGTAGTCGGCACCCGTGGCGGCATTTAAATATTCCAGGATTCCAACCGGGGCGACGCCTAGATCCTTTGCCGCGAGATTTCTTACAGCAAAGAAGATACAAAGGCCGACCGAATCAATAATGGCGGAAAGATCTTGATATGCTTTGGTAACCTTAGCCTTTCCTTCCCATTGATGGGGGTCCATGGACTCGGGGACACCGAAAAGCTCAAAATAGGCGGGATCTCCTCGCATGTGGGATCCACCAATGGGCGATGTGGCATAGGCCAGCCCCATGGCCTGGGAACCGCGAGGCTCATATCCGGGAAACTCCTGCTTCTTAGATACCATGGCCAGCTCAGGATGCCCAAAACAGGCTGCCAAACGGTAACTTCCTTCGGCCAGCAGGTTGCCGAATCCTTCGCGATTACCGGTCATGCGTGTCAATTCCACCAGTGCCTCTGCATCACCCCATGTTAAGCGACAGCCGAGCTGATCTTCTGACAGGTAGCCACGATCCACCAGTTCCATGGCACAGGCAATGGTGGCTCCCATGGTAATCGTATCCATACCCAGCTCGTTGCAGATATAGTTGGCTTTGGTGATGGCCGCCAGGTTGTCCACCATGCAATTGGACCCCATGGCATAGATGGTTTCATATTCAGGACCTTCACCTTCTCCCTCAAAACCGGGGATGTCGACCTTCGTTTTCCGGCCGCATCCGATGGGGCATCCATAGCAGGCTGAATTTTTCATCAGAAATCGTTTGGTCAGTTCTTCCCCCTGAATCTTCTCCCAACCCTCAAACGTACCCTGCCGCCAGTTCTTGGTGGGAAGTACACCGAAATTTTGGGTTGCCACCACCACCCCGGCCGTACCATTGACAGTCAGCCCCAACGGAGTTTTCTTGATGCCGTCATTGAACGCATCCAGGATCTGTTTGTTGAAGGCCTTAAACCGATCAGGGTCCGCCAGAGGAATCCGTCCCTTGCCTTTTACCGCCACTGCCTTTAGATTTTTGCTGCCCATCACCGCACCGACACCGGATCTGCCGGCCGCCCGGTGTTTGTCATTCATAATGGAAGCGAACAACACCCTTTTTTCTCCAGCCGGGCCGATACAGGCCACACGGGCCCCGGCGCCGGTTTCGGCAATAAGAAGATCGGTGGTCTGGTGGGTGTCTTTGCCCCACAAATGATCTGCATCACGAATTTCAGCCTTTCCCTGAGTAATCCAAAGATAAACCGGCGTTTCGGATCGACCGGAAATCACCACAGCGTCGAACCCGGTGCGTTTTAATTCCGTGGGAAACATGCCGCCCGAATTGGAGCATGTAACAGCACCGGTCAGCGGGGACCTGGTCATCACCATGTAACGCGCACCTGTGGGTGCTCCCGTTCCGGTCAGAGGTCCCGTGGCCATTACGAGCATGTTTTGCGGAGACAAGGGATCACATTTGGGATCGACAAACCTGTTTAAATAATAGATCCCTAGTCCGCGACCGCCGATATAGTCTTTTATCGTCCTATCGCCAGGAGTATCTATTTGAATACTTCCTTTAGATAGATTGACCCAAAGGACCCGTTCTTGCCTTGCCTTCATCTGTAATTCTCCGTAATATTTATTTTTATGCTTTAATCAATTCGCATATCGGCTAACCTGAAACGGCTATTTCCATAAACGCCGTACAGTCCGGAGCATTAGCTTTACGACACACTGCCGATGGTCTAGAGCGGTTTTCATAATTATGTTCCGTTTCAATAAACTGAAGTTTGTATGCACCGCTGAGCTCAACGGAAATGATAAAAGCGTGTTCGATAAAATGCCGGGGTTACCGAACACGCTCCCAGGTTTTTAACGTGCCGTTATTATTTTTGCTCTTTATACCACTGTGCCGGATTGGTGATAAAAGGGGGCGCTAGACCTTCACCTTTTTCATCAAATTGGTACATGGGGGACCCCACACCGGCAACCTTGACGCTTTTGAGTTTTTTGATGAAAGACTTGCGGTCAACCCCGCCGTTTTCAATGATTTTAACGGCCACCTTGACGGCATCATAGCCATAGATTGCTGACAACGGCGGCAGAATACCGTATTTAGTCTGGTAGGTATCGACCAGATGCCGGGCTTCAGGCCTGTTCATGTCAAGGGATGCCAGGGAGGTGATATAGATATCGTCGAGATTGTCCGCCAACTCGAAGAATTTGGGAGCGATGATGCCGTCTGGACCATAAACGGTGACCTTCCATCCCATTTTATGAACCTGCTTGGCCAGCATGCCGCCTTCATTATAAGTGACGAACAGCACCAGTACGTCGGGATTTTTTTGCTTTGCCCGAATCAAAACAGAGCTGAAATCCACGTCCTGGCCCGGGGTGATCACATCATCCGTCAGCACCTTGAGGCCCATCTCATCGGCTTTGCCTTTAAAATAACTGCGCAGTTGCTGCCCGTAGTCCTGGTTTTCACTGATAATGGAAACGCTTTTCGCATTGAACCTGTTTTTGCAGTTTTCGGCCATGTGGCTCGCAATGCCGCCTGTGGTATGGGTCAGGCGGATAATGTTGTTGAATCCCTGCTCGGTGATAGTGTTGGCATTGGAGTAGGTAATGATATCGGCAATTTCATAACGATTAAAAATGGGCGTGGCGGCCAGAGCGCAACTGCTCATGGTGGGACCTAGGGCTGCAAGGAAGTCACTGGATGCAATCTTTTTAGCCACATTGGCGGATTCCTTGGGGTCGCCGCGATCATCAAAGAAGGTTAATTTTAACTGATACCCTTTCAGTGGACCCGCCTGAACACCTCCGCCGGCATTGATCTCCTCAATTGCGATTTCCTGCCCTTTTTTGTCGTCCAGACCATAATCGCCGTACTTGCCGGTGCAGGCGTCATAGCCGGCAATGGAAATGGTCTTGTTTTTCACATCGATCCCGTTTTTTGCAAAGCACTCCGTAGAAATTAATGCCACAAAAATCAAAAAACAACTTATTGAAATAATTCTTTTTTTCATGTAATTCTCCTTTCATTTTTATGATGGAACACATCCAGCGGACATGTATCGAGAAGACTTTTCTCGGATAATTGTTTTTCTGGACAAGCGCCGGTGGAAGAACTAATTATGATACAAAAAAAGGTTCAACACCGGTCACTTGACCGTCACTACGGGGCAGTGAGCGGCTAAAATGACTATTTGAGCGTTTGAACCGAACAACAGCTTACCGACCTTGGACCGCTTCTTTACACCGATAACGATCTCGTCGCTGTTCGTTTCTCTGGCAAAGGCCACCAGATCTTCCCCCGGTGTAAGACCGCGCACCAGCACATGGCTCTCGCAGGGAATTCCTTTTTGGATGACCAGTTCTTTGGCCTGGTTGATACTTTCTTCAGCCGTTTCCGTCTGGACGAGATCACCGTCGGAATCGCCGTATAGAGAGGTAACCAGCAAAATCTGTGCGCCGAAAGCCTTGGCATGCTTTATAGCAAGCGCTAATGCCGCCTTAGATACCTTGTTGTTTTCAAAACCGACCAGGATTTTCATTATTTGTTTCTTTTCGGATTTATCGTTAGGAGGTTATGCTTCACCCAGGTAGCTCTTTCGAACCTCCTCGGAAAAAAGCAGCTCTTTTGAACTTCCGTGATGAACGATTCGGCCAAGTTCAATTACATAGGCCCGCTGAGTAATTTTAAGCGCCTTTTTAACGTTTTGTTCGACCAATAAGATAGACAAGCCTTCTTCATTCAGCTTTTTTATGGTTTTAAATATGTTGTTGACCAAAAAAGGTGCCAGCCCCATGGAGGGCTCGTCCAAGAGCAGAAGCTTCGGGCGCTTCATCAGCGCCCTTGCAATAGACAGCATTTGCTGCTCACCACCGCTCAGTGTGCCGGCGCGCTGATTTTTTCTTTCCCCCAGAATAGGAAACATTTCAAAATATTTGTCCATGTCCTGCTTGATGCCGGCTTTATCCTTTCTTCCAAAGGCACCCATCTGCAGATTGGTTTTTACGGTGCGCTGGGTGAAAACCATGCGACCTTCCGGAACATGCGAGATGCCCAGGTGGACAATCTTTTCCGCCTTTTTGTTTTCGATAGCTTCCCCCATGAAAGTAATGCTGCCTTTTGAAGCCCTTATCAATCCGGAAACCGTCTTTAGAAAAGTTGTTTTCCCGGCACCATTGGCTCCAATCAGTGCAACGATCTCACCGGTTTTGACTTCAAGGTCGATGCCGAACAATGCTTTGATTTTGCCATATTGTGCATGTAACGATTTTGCTGTCAGCATTAGAGTTCATCCTCATCACCCAGGTAAATAGCCTGGACTTCCTTGTCCTTTTGGATTTCCGAAGGGGTTCCTTCACGAAATTTGCGGCCGCTTTCCAGCACGACCAGTCGTTCGGCAACCTGCATGATAAAACGCATATTGTGCTCGATGACAAATACGGTGATACCTTTTTCCTGCAGCAATTTGATGAAACCGGCCAGCGCATCCATTTCCACTGGATTCATGCCGGCGCAGGGTTCGTCAAGCAGCAGCAATTCGGGCTCGGAAGCAATCGCTCGGCAGATTTCAAGCAAGCGTTGTTCACCATAAGGCAAATTTTTGGCCATATCGAGATGGCGGCCTGTCAGTTTGGCCAGTTCAAGTATCTGCATGGCTTTGTCTCTAGCCTCTGCTTCCTTTCTACGGGTTCGAATGATTCGAACATACACATCCCACAGCGGCACATCTATTCTACAGTGACGACCGATGAGAATGTTGTCCAGAATCGTGATATTAGGAAACACCCTCAGGTTTTGAAATGTCCGCGAGATACCCTTGGCCGTGATCTGATAGGCAGGCATGCCAGTGATATCTTCACCGTTAAAAATGAACCTGCCGGTTGTCGGAGAATAAATACCCGACAGATTGTTGATGAAGGTGGTCTTGCCGGATCCATTTGGACCGATCATGCCCACAATTTCCCCTTTTTCAACGGTCAGACTGACGTCATCCAGGGCCAAGACGCCCCCGAATTTTTTTTCAATATGCTCAGCTGTAAAAAGACTCATAGATTTGCTCCTGAATCAGTCGCCTGCTTGGTTGCACACCAATGACCATGGGTTTAGGAACCCGGCTGATCAGTCCTTGAAGGCCGATGTGCCGAATAAACCCTGAGGTCGGAAAAGTAATACCGCCACCATCATCCCGCCGATGATAAACATGCGATACTCGGAAATCCCGCGAAAAAACTCAGTGGCTAAAATCATGACGACAACGCCGGCCAATGGTGCCAGAAGCGAACCCATGCCTCCCACAATGACCATAATGATCATCATACAGGATTCTTCGAGTCTGAAATTAGACGGCGTAACGGTCGTCTGGTAAACAGCAAGGTAGCTTCCAGCCAATCCGGCGTAAAAGCAGCCGATGCCGAAAACAATAATCTTATAGACAGCGGTGTTGATGCCCATCACCGAAGCAGCCAATTCATCTTCCCGAATAGCGATGAATGCACGGCCGTACCTCGAATTGATCAGGAGCATCAGGGATAAGATGGTAAAAACCAGAAGTCCCAGACCCACATAATAAAATTCGGTCTCCGAGCGGATCGACCGGCCGAACAAATTTGGGATGGGAATGCCCACAATCCCCATAGCACCATTGGTGAAGTCGATCCAGGCCTGGGTAACAAGTCTGAAAATTTCACCGAAGGCGATGGTCAGCAGGCAAAAATAGTCCCCCCTGACCTTTCGGGTAGGGAGTCCTAACAAAAGACCGAAGGCCAGTGCGATCAACCCTGACAGGATTAAGCAGGGCAAAAACCCGAAGCCATGGCGCGTCATTAAAATTGCGGTGGTGTATCCCCCTATGCCGTAAAAAGCAGCGTGCCCAAGGGACAAAAGGCCTGTATATCCAAGGATCAGGTTCAGCCCCATGCATAGAATGCTATACAATATAATATAGTTTACGATTCCCAGGTAGTATTGGTTGCCGATCATCCACGGGACCAGAAGAAGCCCGAGGAAAAGAAGGCCGTATAAAATCGACGTTCGTCCTTTATGTGACGGCCAGAACATCTGCAGGCGTTTGTTCCTTCCCTGGTTGCCAGCCAACAGCTGGTTGGGTTGCATAATATTTTTATTCTTCATATCACAATCCCCGCGAGATTCCCGATCGCTATACTTTGCTTTGTTCAATACTCCCAAGGATACCGGTAGGCCTTATCAGCAAAATGACAATAAGGAATAGAAAGGTAATGGGATCCCTGTAAGCCGAAGAGACGTAAACCCCTACAAAATTTTCACAAATACCCAATATCATTCCTCCGATCAGTGCCCCGCTCAAGCTGCCGATTCCACCGATGATGGCTGCTGTAAAGGCGATAATGGTTCCGCGAAACCCCATGGCCAGGGACACCGCATTATATGATGTTGAATATAGAATACCACCAATAACGCCCAATAAACCGCCAAGAAAATAGACGATGGAGATCGTTCGATTGATGGGGATACCCATCAGGCTGGCGGTGGGGATATCTTCGGATACACACAAAATGGCTTTTCCATAAGGATGGAACTTCAAGAACAAAGTAAAGAGAACGATGAAACCGACTGCGATAGCTAAAGTGATGATTTGGGCGACAGGAATCGTCAATCCAAGGAGGTGCAACGCATCAGCTTTGAAAATAGTGGGAAATGGCAGGACCTGGTTGCCCCATTTGAGTTCATTACCGTTTTGAATGACGTACGCCGCACCCAAAGCCGTTATCATGGAAATCATGCGATGCTGCCCCGAACGCAGCCGTCGATATGCGATGAATTCAACAAGCGAAGCCAGCAAACCACCCATAACGGCCGCCATAATAATGGCGGCAATGGGATTCAGTCGGTATCCTGTCAACAGCGTGTAACTGACAAAGGTGCCGAAAATGTAAACATCGCCATGGGCAAAATTCATCAGTTTTAGAATGCTGTAAACCATGCTGTAACCAATGGTGACCAACGTGTAGATTGCCCCAACCATTATACCGACCAAGAGCACATCAAAAAACATGTCCATTCCCTTTCATGTTAATCGGTCACTGGCAATTATTTCACCTTGAAGCTGAACAAAGTCGCGATTCGATTGCCCGATCGCTGATTCAAACCTGTATAACTGGTTTTTTACCTTAATAAATCATATCGTTATACCAGGCCTTTTTCAGCAAGCGGCTTGTTTTCAGGTATTCTTTCAGGGCTGAACAGAGATAAATCCAGTGTCGGTTTTGCCCCGGTCAACAACTCGGTCAAATACCGACCTACTGCAGGGGCCTGCTGGAGGCCGTGACCTGAAAAGCCATTGGCCAGAAACAACCCCTTTTTCCCCGGCCATTCACCCAGAATCGCATTACCGTCAAGCCGGTTTTCGGCATACAGGCCGGCCCAGCCCCTCATGAGTTTCAGTGTGTCAAAGGCCGGCACGAATTCAGCCAGTTCCGGCCATAAGATTTCCGTAAACCGTTTGTCATCCCATGTAAAATCAAATCCCACCGGATCGTCGTCCATGGATTTTCCAAGCAGAATCAGGCCGCCGGTTTCAGTACGAAAATAAAGACCGGAGGGCAAGATTGTCAGCGGCAGCGGTCCATCCGGTTTTACTGCCGGATTCAATACAAAAATCTGTCGCTTGACCGGCTCAACCGGCAAATCGATCCCAGCTGTTTTTGCAATGACCGATGCCCAGGCGCCGGCGCAATTGATAACAACTCCGGCTTTCAGTCTGTTGCCGGATGCCAGACGGACCCCTTCACAAAGCCCGCGGGATGCGGTTATTTCAACGACCTCATCTCCCAGATACCGTGCGCCCATGGACATGGCTTTTGCTTTATACCCCATGAGGACGGCATATGCGTCAAAATGACCGTCCAGAGGACCAAAAGACCCGCCGGAAAATCCAGCGGTCTCATACAGCGGATAGCGGGATTTAATTTTTTCAGGCGTCCACCATTCAATCCGGCAGCCCAATTCCTTCTGGAGCCGGACATCCGCTTTTGCGGATGGCGCTCCGTTTTCATCCGCCAGAAAGAGATTGCCTTCCCGCCGATATGCAATGTTCGGTCTTTTCTCTCCCACTGTCATGTCATCCTCAAAGGCTTCAAGAACATCAAAGGCGTATTGGGATATCTGGATATTCTGTCTGAGGCTGAATTGAATGCGTGCATTGGCCATGGACAAGGTGGTGGACGCCCTCGAATAGGTGGGATCTTTTTCGACCACGGCCACTTTGAAGCGGCGGTCTGCCTGCATGAGATAATAAGCGGTGGCACTCCCTATAATGCCGCCGCCGATTATGACAACGTCTTGATAGTTTTGGTTAATGGCTCATTCCTCCATAATAAAGGCCACCACCTAACGATTTTCATATGTTTGGCGCGTTCAAAAACAAGCGGCGCCACAGTCATATCGTCGATGGCAAGCCCCAGGTTGGCGGTTATTGTCTTTTCATCAGAGCTTTGACGTCCCTGCTTTCCCCTGCAGCCAGCTCCCTCAATATTGTTTAAACACCTTTTACATAAATCCAACAAAAGGCAATCGCACATGGGCCGTGTGAACATAATGAATCATCGTATAGAAGTCATAAACCGGCAAATTCACCGCTTGTTGAACAGCCCTGGCATAAGGCGGCAGGTCACTGCATTCGAGGAGCATGGCACCTATATGCGGGTTGCCTCTTACCAGTTCTCTGGCGACTTCTACGGTCTCCTGCTCGATTTTATCTGAATCCAGGGTCCCTTTTTCTTCCAGAACGGCCTCTCGAAATTCAGTCTGTTCCTCCATACCAGCGATAATCATTGGCATTCCATCGGGAATTCCAGCGCCTCTGAAATGCTCAACCGTAAGGCAGGAGGAATTGGCGGTAATAACACCCACCGGTTTCCCGGTAATATTGAATATGAAAGGAATTTGCAGCAGGCTGGTCAAAAACACCGGTATGCTCACCGCAGCGCGGACTTGGGGTTGAAATTGAGCCATGAACCCGCAGGCCCCTGTAATGGCTCTTACGCCGCGGCTTTCCAGTTTCTTTGCTGCAGCGACAAAAGGTTCAAGTAATCCGGGATCCCGCTGATTCAACAGACGATCGATGGAGGCACCACTGACTTTTTGATAGCGAACGGGAAAGGGAAAGGTACTGGCATTACCCACATTTCCAGGTATGCACGGATATGAGGCATCCAGTATCAGAATTCCAATGGATTATCCGTACCATGATTGGCCTTTTCTGGTCACCTGAAATAGAGCCATCTTTGACTCCTCCAGTG
>CAYTAQ010000107.1:0-14369 GCA_964435695.1 uncultured Desulfobacterales bacterium
CGCTTATCTGGCCTTGATCAAGGCCGAGCGTTTGAAAGATGCCTATAAGGTCCTTTTAAAAACAATCCCCTTCCCATCCGTTTGCGGCAGGGTATGCGACCATAAGTGCGAAACCAAATGCCGACGGTCTACACAGGATGAAGCGGTCAACATCAAACACCTGAAGCGTTATATAACGGATAATGGTGTCCGGCCGCGCCTGAAAAAGGCGCCTATCACCCGCACTGAAAAGATCGCCGTCATTGGCGCTGGTCCTTCAGGTTTGACGGCAGCAAAGGATCTTGCACTGCGCGGCTATGCGGTGACCCTTTTCGATGAATATCAGGAAGCCGGCGGAATGCTGCGATGGGGTATTCCTGCCTATCGATTGCCGCGGGACATCCTCAGCCGCGAAATTGAGGATATTTTCAGCCTCGGCATTGAATTTCACAACCGTACCAAAGTGGGGCGTGATGTAACCTGGGATGCGGTCCGGAAGGATTTTGATGCCGTCTACATCGCCATTGGGGCGCAGCAAAGCTTGCGTTCCGGTACAGCGGGTGATGACCTGGCGGGTGTGGCGGGTGCGATTGAGTTTTTGCGGGAAGTCAATCTGGGAAAAAGGCCGAAAGTGGGTAGGCGGGTTGCCGTTATCGGCGGTGGAAATTCCGCCATTGATGCCGCGCGGTCTGCCCTGAGGCTCGGGGCCGAAACGGTGACCATTCTTTATCGGCGTTTGCGGGAAGACATGCCTGCTCAGGATGATGAAGTCCGTGCGGCTGAAGCGGAAGGGATAAAAATTGAATTACTGACTGCACCCATCGGATTCCAAGGGGAAAACGGCCGGCTGCAGCGCATGCTCTGCCAGCGGATGACCCTGGGGGAATTTGACGAAAGCGGACGAAAGAAACCCGTCCCCCAAATCGGCGACCAGTTCAGCCTGGATGTTGACCAGGTGCTTCTGGCCATCGGTCAGGTTCCGGAATATCCTTTGGGTGTCCAGCAGACGGGCGTCGGATTGAGCCAACGGAAACTCATTGAAGTTGTCAAAAATCATAAGACGGCGACCGCAGCGTCGATGGTCTTTGCGGGAGGTGATGTGGTTACGGGTCCTGCTACGGTGGTTGACGCTATTGCGGCCGGGCATCATGCAGCCGCCGAGATTGATGCAGCCATTCGTCAAAAGAACGGAGAAGCGCCATATGTCCCGGTGGAGGAGGAAATTTCAATTCCCATGATCCTTGAGGAAGAAACCCGGGAGGCCTCGCGGGCCTGCATTCCGGAAGCTGTTTGTTTGGATAGAATTAAGGATTTCCGGGAAGTTGAGCTGGGATTATCGAAGGAAGCGGCACTGATGGAGGCGGGCCGCTGTTTGCGGTGCGATATCGAGGTCGAAGAATAAAGGGAGGAAAGGGAAATACACTCTGAGACATTGTGCCAGTTGAATGGAGAGAACTTAAATGGAAACAAATGTCAATAAGGTAAAACTCAAGATAGACGGCAATGAGGTTTTGATTGATGAAGGGATGACCATTCTTGAGGCAGCCCGGCAATGCAGCATTAGGATTCCAACCCTCTGCCATCATCCGGCGCTTTCAAACTGGGGCGGTTGCCGGATGTGCGTGGTGGAAGTGGACGGATCTCCAAAGCTGGTAGCCAGTTGCGTGACGCCGGTGCGAAACGGGATGGAGGTGGTTACCTCGAACACCCGTATCATTGAAAGCCGCCGGACCATTCTGGAATTTCTTTTCGCCGAAAGGAATCACAACTGCATGTTTTGCCCGCAAAGCGGGGATTGTGAGCTTCAGAACCTGGCCTATGAAATGCAGATGGATCACCTGACCGTCGCCTTTTCCTTCAACCCATTTCCGGTTGACGTGACAAGTGGATATATGGCCATCGACCATAATCGCTGCATTCTTTGCGGTCGGTGCGTACGGGCCTGTAAAGAAATCGCCGGGGCTTCGGTGCTCAATTTTCAGAACCGCGGATCGGCAAGCCTGATCGGTATGGATTTGAACGAGACGCGTGAACAATCTACCTGTTATAGCTGCGGTATCTGTGTGCAACTCTGTCCCACCGGTGCCATGGTGAATCGCTATCGTGGCTACTATGCGGTCAAGGGGCACTCCAAAAACTGGCAACAAACCGGGTCCATTTGCCCGCAGTGCGGCCTCCTGTGCCCCACCGTCATCTTTGTTAGGGATAATACCCTACTGAAAATAGAGGGCGAACTGACGGGAGCCAACGGCCGGCCGGATCGCGGCCAACTGTGCTACAAAGGTCGCTTCGAGCTAACGAAAAACAAAAGAAAGCGCCTTGACAGACCCATGGTGCGTGACGGAAACGGGACATGGAAAGCGGCCGGCTGGGATGAAGTTTTTGAACTGGCAGCCTCAAAACTCAATGCCATTAAAGCCAGGGAAGGCGGCGAGGCCATATTCGGACTGGCTTCCAGTGCGGCATCCAACGAAGAGTTGTTATTTTTCAGAGAACTCATGATTCAGGGATGTTCGGCCGCTTACCTGGATAGCTTTGACGGGACCAATTTCAGAACCGTAGCTGAAGCCTGGAAAGCTATCAAGCAAGCAAACAGGGAGGCTTCGTGGCGGATGCTGACGGCAGCCGATGTCGTTATCCTTGTGGGAGCCAGCCCTTACCAAAGCCAGCCGTTGATTTCAAGCCTTTTGCGTAAGGGTATTTTGGGAAACAGGCAGAAAGTTGCTGTTTTGGGTGAGATTGACCCGATACCGCCGTATACGCCCTATTATTTTCCCGTAAAAGACAAAGACCTGTTACTGCTGATTCAAGCCCTCAAGGCGCGTTCGATGAAGAGGAGCGATACGCGCTACCTGGAGAAAGCAGGGCTTGATGCAGACGCCGTCAAGGCCTTCCATGAGGTGACGGAGGCATTGTCACGCTCAGCGAACCCCCTGTTCCTCACAGGTGAGAAACTCACCGGCATCGAGGATCCCTCGGCTCTGGCGGAAGTTATGCGTCTGGCCGAAGGGAAGGGGCTCTATCCTGAACAGGTTTTGCGGTTGATCATCCTGAAACCCTGCGGTAACAGTGCCGGCGCATGGAAGCTGGGGATTTCATCCCCGGAAAAACCAGCCGGCAAAAACAAATGGAAATGCGGCCTTATCCTTCTAAATGAATTGGATGATGCGTATCCTGCGGCGCTGGAAGGGCTCAGCCCTGCCGGTTTTATTGCCGCCATTAGCCCTTACTTTCCCGAGAGACTGGCCGACAAGGTCCATGTGCTTATCCCGAAACCCTGCTGGCTGGAGGAAGAAGGCACCTATACTTCCCTGGATGGATCTGAAACCGCCTATAAGCAAAAAGTGCTGCAGGCTCCGAAGGGTGTTAAGGATTCATGGCAAGTGTTCAGCGGCCTTGCTGAACGGGTTGGGTATATACCCGGTTATCGGTCCTGGCAGAAATTGTCTCAAAAGGCCGAAAGCGAAATTAAAAAATAGGGATTGCTTATCGTCGATCTGTTTTTGCGGTGTTAACCAATGGAGGTTGTTAATGGAAAAGCCAAAGGTCGCAACCGTGTGGTTAGAGGGATGCTCCGGTTGTCATATGTCCTTTCTGGATCTGGATGAAATCCTGGTGGATATTCTAAACAAGATTGAATTGACGGTGACGCCCATTACGGATTTTAAAAATTTTGATTTCCCGGAAGTAACGCTGGGCATCATCGAGGGCGGCATCGGGAATCAGGAACAATTCGAAATTGCGCATCATCTCAGAAAGCAGGCCAAAATTATCATGGCCTGGGGAGATTGCGCGGTGTTTGGAGGTATCAACACCCTGCGAAACTGGGTTCCCACTCAAGAAATCCTGCGACGCGGCTATATTGAAACCGAAAGCACGATCAACGGGGTTTTACCCCTCCACGCAGAGCTCCCCGTACTTCTGGACAAGGTTCGGCCGGTTAACGAGGTGGTGCCGGTGGATGTTTTTGTTCCGGGATGTCCACCTTCCCCGGAAGTTATCGCTTACAGCCTGACTGAGATCCTGGCGGGAAGGCTGCCGGTGATTCCAACCGAATTGATCCACTTTGACTGAGGAGAAAACATGATGAACACCTTACATAAAATTACGATCAATCCCATCAGCCGGCTGGAGGGGCATGGGAAAGTGACCATTTATCTGGACCCGGCCGGTGAAGTCCGGGATGCGTACTTTCATGTGACCCAGTTCAGGGGATACGAACGATTTTGTGAGGGGAGACCTTATGAAGAGATGCCGATCATTACGCAGCGGATCTGCGGCATCTGTCCGGTCAGCCATCAACTGGCCTCTGCCAAGGCCTGCGATGCCATTCTGGGTGTGGATATCCCGGAGACGGCAAAACTTCTCAGGGAACTCGAGCATATGGGGCAGTTCATTCAGTCCCATGCGCTGCATTTCTTTCATCTGGCAAGTCCTGATCTGCTCTTGGGATGGGATTCAGATCCCGCCGAGCGCAATGTGGTGGGGGTTATTCAAAAGTTTCCGGAAGTTGCGCTGAAGGGGATTAAACTGAGGAAGTTCGGACAGGAGATCATCAAGGCCCTCGGGGGGAAAAAAATCCATCCCGCATTTGCCGTTCCGGGCGGAGTGATGAATTCTCTTGCGCCCGCAGATCGCGAAACGCTTTTGAGTGGGTTTGATGAGGCCTACGCCACCGCTGAAACGGCACTGGATATCATAAAAAACTGGAGTGTAAAAAATCTGGAAGAAGTCAAACGGTTTGCGAATTTTGAATCGAATTACACCGGTTTGATGGATGAAAACGGTCATCCCAACATGTATGAAGGCCGAATCAGAATTGCGGGTCCTGACAAGCGGAAACTGACTGAATTCGACCCCCAAGACTATCTGACCTTCATCGGGGAGCATGTGGAACCCTGGTCCTATCTGAAGTTCCCCTATTACAGGAACCAGGGGTACCCTCAGGGGGCTTACCGGGTGGGTCCGCTGGGGAGGGTCAATGCTGCCGACGGTATGAGCACGCGTATGGCGAACCATGAATTCAAGAATTATCAGGCAATGACCCAAGACGGACTGTGGGGATGCACCCTGCTGTATCATTACACCCGCCTGATAGAACTCCTGAATTGTCTGGAGAGGGCTGAGAAGATTCTGAAAGACGAACGCGTTTGCGGGACTGACATCCGAATCACCGGGGATCCCTCGAATGCTGAAGGCGTCGGGGTCATCGAGGCTCCACGGGGGACCCTGATCCATCACTACCGGGTTGACGAGTATGGGGCCATTGAAAAGGTGAACCTGATTGTGGCCACCGGCCACAACAATGTCGCCATGAATCGATCGGTGGAACTGGTGGCCAAGGAATATATCCACAAGGGTGAGGTACGGGAAGGACTGCTGAACCGCGTGGAAGGAGCGATTCGCTGTTATGATCCGTGTCTCTCGTGTTCAACCCATGCCCTCGGTCAGATGACGCTCAATATTCAGCTTTTCAATCATACCGGTGAAATTATTCAAGAATTGCGAAGGGATTAAGTCGTGTCAATCCTGGGGCTTCAAAGCTGTTGGGTCATCGGTTATGGTAACCGGCAGCGGCGGGATGATGGAATCGGACCCTTTGTGGTGGAGGGACTAAGGCGCGTTTTGGTACCCAAAAAGGGGGTATCCCTGTTGGCGGTGCCGCAGCTCAGGGCTGATTTGATTGAGAAGTTGAAAGATGCCGGGCGTATCCTGTTCATCGATGCGGCCATTGATGGCTTGGCAGGTGGCTGGACATGGCGTCGGGTGCTTCCCGATAAGCAGAGTTTGCCTTACCTGACCCACCATGTTCAGCCCGCGTACCTTCTGGGCCTTATGGAGATGCTTTATCATCGGTCGGTTCCGGCGTGGTTGATTTCCGTTTACGGGAGCGATTTTGAATTTGGCGAGGGACTCAGCCCTGCGGCTGAAGGCGCAGTCGACCGGTTGGGTCCGGAAATTCTGGCATTTATCCGCCGGAAGAATTAACAGATAAAAATGGATAGAAAAATAGGGAGTAACCCATGGGAAAAAAAGCAGACATCCTTATTATCGATGATGACAGAGATTTTTTGGATTCAATGCGCATTATCCTTGAAAGCAAAGGTTACAGGGTCAGGGCCGCTTATAACGGCAATGAAGGATACATCGCAATGGAGCGGAATATCCCGGACCTCATTATTCTGGATGTAATGATGTCCACCGATACGGAAGGATTCGACCTTGCCTATAAAATTCAACGGAATCCTCAATTAAAAGAAATTCCCATTCTCATGCTGACCTCATTCCCGCAGAAAATGGTTGAACAAGGGCCGGAGGATTTTCAGCATATACTGGGCGAGGACTGGCCGGTCACGATGTTTTTTGAAAAGCCGATAGCCCCGGAAAAACTTCTTTCCGCGATTGAACAGATGCTGACAAAGAAATAAAGCTGACGCATGACGGATCACGACGAATAAAGGATTTCAAATGGATGTGCCCCTGCGGATGAAAATGCTAGGTGCATTTGTCGGCGTTGTTGTTCTTTCAGGCATTCTGACCATTCTCTCAGGCAGTTTTCTGATTAAGCGGATGGTCATTTCAGAAGCTGAGCGCCGGGTGGTATTGGGATTGAAAACAGCCCGCGCCATGTGGGAGCGACGTTTCGATGAGGCGCTTAAGGTCTGTCTGGTCATGGCGGAAGGCGATATTGCCGAGAAATTATCCGCCCATCAGTCGATTGACCCCCGCACGTTGAATGAGCTGCGCGTCAAGTTGGATTATGACTTCCTGCACATTTTGGATGGCCGGGGAAGGAGCTTGAGTACTGCCTGCGGTGACGACATGGATATCCGGGCATCCGACAGCCCCGTTATTTCCCGTGTTCTTGAAACCAGAAAATCGGCGGCCGGTATTTCGCTGCTTTCCTTAGCGGCGTTGAGCGTTGAGAACGACGCCCTGGCCGCGCGCACCCGGATTCGCGTGTTGCCCACGCCGCACGCGAAACTTGGAGGAGCGCAGGAAATCACATCGGCCATGGTGCTTGAAGCTGCTGCTCCCATCCTGGACGATCACAAGGAACTGACGGGCATTGTCCGGGTGGGAACCGTCATCAATCAGAATTACGACTTCGTTGATTTCGTGCGTGAAAACGTCTTCACCGACGCCACATACGGCGGAAAGAATCTGGGAACGGTGACGATATTTCAGGGTGATGTGCGCATTACGACGAATGTCATCGGCCCGGACGGACAGCGTGCCGTCGGCACACGCGTTTCCGCCGAGGTCTATGATCAGGTTCTAAGCCAAGGCCGGAGATGGACCGGCCCTGCTTTTGTGGTGGACAGCTGGTATATTTCCGCTTACGAACCTTTGCGGAATTTGAACGAAGAAATCGTCGGCATGCTGTATGTCGGGGTCTTGAAAAAACGTTATGACGATATGCGCTGGCAGGCGATGACCCTGTTCAGCGTGGTCGCCGTGCTGGTGTTTTTATGCGCCGTTTTCCTTTCGCTTTGGCTTAGCACCCGGCTGGCTCGTCCCATAACGCAATTGACTGCCGGGGCGGACGAGGTTGCGCGCGGGAACCTCAATTGCCGTTTATATTATTCCGCGGAAGCCAAAAGAGACGAGATCTATCGTTTGAACAGTGCGTTCAATCAGATGGTCAGCTCCCTGAAGGAACGCGACCGGCAACTGCAGCTCAGCCGCGATGATCTGCAGCAAACGGCAACGGAGCTCAAAGAGTGGGTTCAGAATTATTTGGACGCACTGGAATTTATCACCCATGAGCTTAAAAACCAGATCGCGGCAATGAAAATCAATCTGCTGGCGGTGCATGACGGATATATCGGGAACGTTAGTTCGGAACAAAAAGAAGCCCTCTATGATGTTGTCAAGGCCATTAACCGTGCCGAAGATATGATTTTGAATTATCTCAACCTGTCGCGAATAGAAAAAGGCGAACTGCAGGTGCGGGCGCGACTCGTGCACGTGGAATCGGACGTGATTCGTCCGGTGCTGAGTAATCTACGGAGCCGGCTGGAGCTCAAAGCGATGACGGTGGAGGTGGATTTTCCGGAGGATCTGTTTATTATGGCCGATCCGGCACTGCTGGAGGTCGTCTATGAAAATCTGCTCGGCAATGCCGCCCGCTATGGTCGTGACGGCGGACGCATAAAACTTTGGGGCAAACGCCTGGGGGATAAAGCGGAATTGCATGTCTGGAACAGCGGTCCGGGGGTGGCTCCCGATCAAATCGAGCATTTGTTCAGAAAATTTTCACGTCTGCAAACAGAGGCAAAAGTCCAGCCGGGCAGAGGGGCCGGTCTGGGGCTGTTTATCACCCGTGAAATCATACAGCGTCACGGGGGGGCAATCCGTGCGGAGAGCAGGTTTAATGAATGGCTGGATATTATTTTTGAGTTGCCGCTGGCGGATGCATCACCGGAGATCATCGCAACTGAACATTTTTAAGAACTTTTAATGGTTCCTACGGCAAAGGGATGGGAGTGATCGGATCGATGCAGGCTGAAAGTCATAAAATTCTTGTAGTCGACGATGAACCCGGTATTCGGCGAGGCTGTGAACGGGTACTGCGTTCCCAGGGGCATATCGTCCTGATGGCCGAGAACGGCGAAGAAGGACTGGAACTTCTGCAGCAGCAGCCCGATATCGACCTGGTGCTGGTGGACCTGCGCATGCCGGGCATCAACGGCTTTGAGTTTTTACTGCAAGGCCAGGTGCTGGTCCCTGAAACCGTTTTTGTCATGATCACCGCCTATGCAACCATTGAATCTGCGGTGGAGGCTACCAAGCGAGGGGCTTACGACTTTATCGCCAAACCTTTTTCTCCTGACAACCTGCTGCGATTAACGGATCATGCCCTGGAACGCGTGCGCTTGATTCGCGAACGCAATCGGCTGGAGGCCGAACGGCGCCGGCGAATGCTAGAACTGGTGACGGAAAAGAACCAGTTCCGAACCGTCATTGACTGTATGAGTGACGGGGTGATAGTATGTAACACTGAACAGATGCTGGTGCTTTACAATCCGGCAGCGCTAAAGATGTTTTCCGGCCTTCAATCCATTAGGACGCCTTTGGAGGCGGGAGAAGTGCTGGAATGTCAGGACTTGATAGAGATGATTATTGAGGCATCAACTCACAAAAAGCGCCTGTCAAATGAAATTCGACTCAGTCTTGAGTCAAATGAAAGATGGCTCCTTGCAAATGTGGCTCCGGTAATTGACTTCGCGTCCAGCCTGTTTCTTGGAACCGTTACCGTCCTGCGGGATATTTCCGACATGAAACGCGTTGAACAAGTCAAAGCCCAGTTCATCAATATGGTGGCCCATGAGCTGCGGGCTCCCTTGGCGGCTGTTGACGGTTATCTGGCGGCCATCGACGGCGGGTATGTCCCGGACAGTCAAAAACAGCACGAAATTATCCAGCGTTCCAAGCAGCGTATTCATTCCTTGGTAAACCTGGTCGGCGATTTGCTTGACATGGCACGGATAGATGGTGGGACCGTCCGCCGCGAAATTGTCCCGCAGCAGATAGGAACCGTATTCAAAGAAGTCAGGGATCTCATGCAGCCCCTGGCCGACCAGAAGCAGATACACCTTGAATTTCAGCTTCCTGACGGGCTGCCTTCTGTTTTAATAGATCGGGAGGAATTCATACGGATGCTGAACAATCTGGTGGACAATGCCGTCAAATATAACCGACATGGCGGCCATGTACGAATTTCAGCGGAGCGGGAAGCCCCCTATGTAAGAATTTCTGTGGCGGATACCGGCATTGGTATCAGCAAGGAGGGCATCCGCCGTCTTTTCACGGAATTTTATCGTGAAAAAAGGGAGGAGAACAGTCTGATTCCCGGCACCGGTCTCGGGTTGAGTATCGTCAAGCGCATTGTGGATTTTTATCATGGTCGTATTGCGGTTGAAAGCGAACTTGATAAAGGCGCCACTTTTACGGTCTGGCTTTCCTGTTCAGGAGTTGCCATATGACTCAGGATGATATGAATACCTCCAAACAGGATTTGTCTGAAGAGATTGATGAGCAGAAGCGCATTATTTTCAAGGAATTAAAAGAGCGGACCCTCTGGTTCATCCAACTTCGCTGGTTTGTGCCGCCCGGTATCGCAATCGGGGCGGTGGCCGGTGGGCAAATCGGCTTTGACCTGCCGTTGGGAACGCTTTTTGGCGTCGCAGCTTTTATATGTATCTATAATACGGTATTTCATTTCAAGCGCCGCACCCTGGTAGAGGATATTGTCAAGGAGCGGGAGTATATTCGAAATCTGGCCCGCTGGCAATTTGGACTGGATTATTGTGCCATGTTTCTGCTGATTCATTTCACCGGCGGCATTACCAGCCCGCTGATTTTCTTTTTTATCTTCCATATTATTTTTGCCTCGATTCTGTTGCCGCAAAATTCGAGTTATGGCTTTGCAACCATGGTTGTGGCCGGCATGATTATCATTGCGGCGGGGGAGTATTCAGGCTGGTTGGGCCATCATCCCCTTGTGCTGAAGGGCCGTTCGGCCAATCTGTTCGAATTGCCGGTGCACATGCTGGTCACGCTGGTTTTTTTTAGCGCATCGGTTTTTATTGCCGCTTTTTTCACCTCTTCCATCATGACCATGCTCCGAAAGCGGATTGCCAATCTGGTGGAGCTGTCCGAAGCGGTAAAGCATCTGAATCAGAAACTCAAGGCTCTGTATACCATGACCCAGGCCATCGGGTCGATTCGTAAAATTGATCAAGTGCTGAAAGTCGTTACTTCCGAACTGTGTCAGGTGATGGGCGTGGCGGGCATTTCCGTAAAACTGCTCAGCGAAGACGGCAAAAATCTTCGATTTGTGGCTGCCGACGGACTCGTAGCAGATGTTTTCAAGAGCAAAGTCGTGGAGGTGGATAAAAGCCCGCTTAACCGGGAGATCATTCAGGGGAAACCATTCGTAACCGGACATGTTACCCGCCGGGAAATGTTCCAGTTCGGGGAGGATCTCGCCGCCGCTCAGATTCAGTCGGTCTTATTTGTTTCCCTGGTTGCGGAAGAAAAGGTGATCGGTATTCTGGGCGCCTATTGTAAACACCCCGAACGATTTACACCCGAAGAGGTCGACTTCTTCCGTCAGGCGGCAGGCCTGATAGCGGTAGCCATTGAAAACGTCCAGTCCCATGAAGCCACTGAAATGTTGATTCAGGAGCGATCGAAATTCATGATGCGGGTGGCGCATAACCTCAGATCCCCGCTGGCGGCGGTCATCAGCATCCTTGACGTGGTACGGGGCGGATATCAGGGAGAGCTTAATGAAGCCCAGAGTGAATACCTGCGGCGGGTTGATCGCCGCACGCGCACGATGCTGTCGATGATCAATGAGCTCCTGATGCTGGCAAAGAGCAAGGAACAGCGGCGGAAGGTGGAATTTAAAGCAATGGATATGAAGCTTCTGGCCGGCCGAATCCGGCGGACCTTTAAGGATAAGGCCGCGCAGAAGGGACTTATTTTTGAAATGCAGGTTGCGGAAACCGTTCCCGTCATTCAGGGCGATGCCGACATGATTGAGCAGGCCCTGGAAAATTTGGTTTCGAATGCCGTCAAATATACACCTGCCGGCGGGAAAGTTCAGGTGAAGTTTTCGCTTGCTGCCGATGAATCGATTCAAATTCAAATCAGCGACACCGGCATCGGGATTCCGGAGGCAGCCAGGGCACAGCTCTTCTCGGAATTTTTTAGGGCCGGGAATGCACGCGCAATGGATGAACAGGGTACCGGCCTGGGGTTGGCCCTTGCAAAGGAAGTTGTCAACCAGCACGGCGGGCGAATTACCGTTGAAAGCAAAGAAGGGCAGGGGTCGGCATTTACGGTGTTTATCCCCGGCGCCTCCAAACGCAGTTTTAGCTAAACACTCCGCTTCCGGCGGAGGGCTGAAGAGGTTTTACCGATTCGGTGAGAATAAACATCGAATGTCGAACAACGAATAAACAATATCCAATGAGTTGCACGAATCCCCGGAACTTATAAATAATTAAAGGAATACGTCTTCGATCTGATTGACAACAGGGCCTGCCAGACGGCTCGGGGCAAGGCATCGATGAATTGCCGACCTGTTCACCCTAATAAAACAATATGATGAAATATGATAAGACTCTATTTAATCTGCTCGATTTGAAATATCAATCGCGAATTTACAGTTTCCCCGTCTGGTTCCAGATGCGTAACCCTCATACTTTATTGAGATCTCCTGCCCTTTCATTAAACTCGGCCAGATCGATGTCGGACCAGATACCGCAGAACTCCTCAAAATCATTCCGGGAAGCCCCGCCGGATCTCGGTTTTACACCCAGCGCTTCTTCAAGAATCTTTTGAACGGTTTTGTTAATGCTCAACCCCTCTGACCGTGCTTTTGATTTGATAAGTTCGGCCAAAAAGCCGTCGATTTTATGCAGGGTGATTGATTTCATAAGTCCTCCTTATGAATCATAAAGGTGGAGCCTATATTGGTTCATATTTTAAGAAAGGTTCAATTTCCTGAAAAAGTCAATGAAAAGCATTCCGGTTCAATTTGATATTTTAGGCTTTTAACGTAAAATAGAGCATTTGATATATTGCGGGTTGCGAACCCAGATGGTTCACCGATCCTGCGCAAGAAAGGTTACGATGATCATCAATGGCTGAAACTGAAAACTCCAGTTTTGGTGAAACCCCGCGGTTTTAAAGGCAGGCGGCATAGAGACAGCGGCGGGATCGATTACCTTCTTTTGTGCAATTAGCGTTCAGGCAATTGCCGTGGGTTTCCGCTATTCCAGCATTATTAAGATAATAACTGCTTGACATCAATCCATTATTATGCCAGATACTATACAAATGTATAGTCATCGAACTCTTACCCAAAAGCAGAACCAAATCTTAGACTTTCTTCAAAATTTTAAAAGCCAGGAGGGGGTTGCGCCGACCTATAGGGAAATTTCAGGGCACTTCGGCTTTAAGAGCACGAAAGCGGCATCGGACCACGTGCGCGCCTTAGAGAAAAAAGGATATGTGCGTCTTCACGGAAATCGCTCCCGGAGCATTGAGATCGTATCCCCGGAGGTTGATTCAACCGGCGATGTTGTTTCGATTCCCATATTGGGAGAAATACCGGCGGGAAAGCCCGAGAAAAAAGAAGAAAATCGATCCGAAACGATAGCGATTGATGAAATGATGCTCGGCAATTGCAAGGGACATCGGCTATTTGCGTTAAGGGTCGCAGGTGAATCAATGATGGGACGCAGTATCTGTGATGGAGACTGGGTTGTCGCCGATGCTGATTTGTCTCCCAATGAGGGTGAAGTGGTTGTCGCCTTAATCGACGGCGACACCACACTCAAAACACTTGCCAAAAAAAAGAAACGCTTTTATCTAAAATCAGAAAATCCGGACTATCCGGATTGGATTCCCATGCAAGAGATGATCGTTCAAGGGGTTGTCAAGGCCGTACTTCGACGGATATAAATGATATGACCACCGCCACAGCAAAACTGTCTGATCTCATTCAAGCCCACGTTGCCACACCATCCGGCATGCGTTTTTATGCATCCCTTGAATCCGTCATGCAGGACGAAGAGCTGCTGGGCTATTTTTCCGTTATTAAACGGGCTTGGCGGGAAATGAAAATCGATGGTGTGCTTTTTCTGGATGGGCGCCCGGTCTTGTACCTGAAGGAATACACCTATCCTTCTACCATCCAGGAAAGGCTTTTTCAGCAGCGGCTTTTCTGGAATCAGGGCGTGGCCAACGTCCTTGTTCTGGCAGATCCAACATCCGTAAATATTTATTCGGGGTTGGCAAGACCGGCCAAAGACGATACGGACCAAACGGCATCGGAAAATGCACTTGTGGAAACATTGGCCCTGACCGATTATGTCCGCCGCATTCAATCCCTGTACCACGCCTTGGCAACCGGTCATTACTATGAGGCTGAAACCCATCAAAGACATTTCGATCCAGGCCAGGCCGTGGATGCAAGGCTTTTGGACAACCTTCGGGCTTTGCGCGATGCATTGACCAAGGGTGATGAAAAGTTAAACACCCAAAAGGCCCATGCTTTAATCGGACGTGTGCTTTTTCTATGTTATCTCCTTGACCGGGAAATTTTTTCAGTCGACAAATCAAAGGATAGCCGTACCGGAACAGTACGTTTTACCGAGTCGCTGGCAAAACGACGCGATGATGAACGAATTGACTATCTTTATGATATTTTTATGGATCTTAAAGAGCGATTTAACGGCAATATGTTCGATCAGGATCTCGATGTTGAGAGGCATTTGATCCGGCAGTCCCACTTGAATAAGCTTATTCTTTTTCTCGGCGGTCATGATGTAAATAGCGGTCAACTCTCTTTTTGGCCGTATGATTTCAAA
>CAYTAQ010000108.1:0-13944 GCA_964435695.1 uncultured Desulfobacterales bacterium
AATTTAAATCGCGTGGTTGTGGCGGCGTGCACCCCGAGAACTCATGAGCCCTTGTTCAGGGATGCCATGAGAGAAGCGGGATTGAACCCGTTTTTATTCGAATTCGCCAATATCCGCGAGCACTGTTCCTTTGTGCATATGCATGCCAGGGAAGCAGCCACCGACAAAGCCAAAGACCTGATCCGCATGGCGGTGACCAAGGTGCGCTTGCTTGAACCGCTTTACCAGATTACGTATTCCATCAAGCGGTCGGCGCTGGTTATCGGGGGGGGGGTGGCCGGTATGATGAGCAGTTTATCCCTGGCTCGGCAAGGCATCCCCGTTCATCTTCTGGAGAAAAACAAAACGCTGGGCGGCCTGGCAATGAAAATTCCGCAAACGCTGGAAGGCGAACATGTAAGACCTTTCATGCAGCATCTCATCAATGACGTAAAAAAACATCCGCAGATCACCGTTCATACCGGTTCGACGCTTTTGGACTTTTCCGGATACGTGGGTAACTTCAGGTCCCGAATTGAGACGAATGATGATAAAACCATTGAAAACATCGATCACGGGGTTACCATCGTGGCTACCGGGGCTGAGGAATTCAAACCTGACGAATATCTTTATGGCGAGGATGATCGCGTCATGACCCTGCTGGATCTGGATAGGGCCATTGCCGAGAATCCCGATCGATTCAAGACAGTGAATAGCATGGTGTTTATCCAGTGCGTGGGATCACGAAACGATGCGCGACCCTATTGCAGCCGCGTGTGCTGTTCTCATTCAATCAAAAATGCACTGCAGCTGAGACAACTGAACCCGCAGATGGACATTTACGTGCTCTACCGGGATATGCGCACCTTTGGGTTCAAAGAGGATTTTTACAAAACGGCCTCCGACCAGGGCGTTGTCTTTATTCGCTATACCCTGGAAGACAAACCCGAGGTGGAGGCCGTCCAGGAGGAAGAAGAAGGACGCCCCGTCCTCCGGGTGGTTGTCACTGAGCCCATACTGGGGCAGAAACTCATGCTGGATGCGGAGTTGCTCTGCCTGGCGGCGGCAACCGTCCCATCCGGCGGGAATTATGCCCTTTCACAGATGCTCAAGGTACCGCTGGATGAAGATGGTTTTTTTCTGGAAGCTCATTTAAAGCTGCGTCCGGTCGATTTCGCCACGGAAGGTATCTTCATGTGCGGTACGGCGCACAGCCCTAAATTTATTGATGAAAGCATTGCCCAGGCTCAGGCCGCAGCCTCCCGTGCCATGACCATCTTATCCAAAAAAGCGATGCAGGCCGGTGGATCTGTTTCGATAGTAGATGCATCCAAGTGTACCGGTTGCAGCCTGTGTGTATCGGTCTGTCCTTTTAATGCCATTGAACTGAATAAAGCAACAGGAGCTGCCGAGGTCAACCCGGCCTTATGTAAAGGATGCGGCGTTTGTGCTTCCTCTTGTCGCAGCGGGGCGCTGGATGTGGCAGGCGCCAAGGATGAGCAGATTTTGGAAGTGCTGAGAGCGATGGTGGGTTAACGGGCTGCGGGTTTCGGGTTTCGGGTTACGGATTGCAAGGAGTGATGGGTTTATTAGAGAGAACCGAAGAATATCCAATATCGAATATCCAATGTCGAAGTGAGGAATCGTTTGTTCGCTATCTGTTCTTATAAATCGATAGAATTCCTTTGTTCATCATTCGACATTCCGTGTTGGACATTCGATATTCGTTTTTAAAGATTGCGAGGTATGCCATGTACGGCTGGAATGGAAAAATACTGCGCGTTGATTTGACTCAGGGCAGCACGCACGTTGAAGAAATGCCTGCTTACCTGATGAAAGAATACATCGGCGGCAGGGGAATGGCGATTCGAATTCTCTATGATGAGATTGATCCTGCCATCGATGCTCTCAGCCCTGAGAATAAGCTGATTTTTGCCACAGGTCCCTTGACGGGAACCGGTGCGCCGGCTGCCAGCCGGTTTGTGGTTTCCGCCAAATCACCATTGAGTAATTGTATCGCCAACCCTGTTTGCGGCGGTTATTTCGGAATCAATTTAAAGGAGGCTGGCTTTGATTTGATAATTGTCGAGGGTAAAGCGCCGGAACCGGTCTATCTGGAGATTGAAAACGACCGCGTGTTCATTAGATCTGCCAACCATTTATGGGGGTTGACGGCCACAGAGACCGAACAAGCCATTAAAAACAGCACGAAAGATCGTTTGGATGAATGGCAGCGGGATATTCTCAGTGTGGTCAGCATCGGACCGGCCGGTGAGAATCTGGTCAGATTTGCATGTATCATGGCCGATGGTGGCCGTGCTGCCGGCCGATCGGGAATGGGCGCCGTCATGGGTTCCAAAAATCTCAAGGCACTGAGCGCTTTAGGGACCGGCGATGTTGAAGTGGCGGATCCGGAAGGCTTCCGCAGGGCCATCACGCAATTCTACCGGGAGAATAAAGCGGCCATGGACAAGCGGCGTAACGACGGAACCTGGTATCTCCCCGGCAGGGCCAATGCCAGCAAAAGCCAGGCCACCCTGAATTTTAAGTCAGGTTATTCAGCGGAATTTGCTAAATATGAAGATGTCGAAGTGATCCGCAAGGCTATCCGGGTGCGGGATGAAGCGTGCGCCAGCTGCCCGTTTGCCTGTGGAAAGCGCAGCCGTATCAAAGATCCGGACTATCCTTTGACCGCCAAGGGGCCGGAGCACGAAACCATGGCACTTTTGGGAACCAATTGCGGTATTTATGATATCGAGGATATCTGCCGTGCCAACTACCTGTGTAATGAACTGGGCATGGACACCATTACCTCCGGGTGCGTGGTTTCCTGTGCCATGGAACTGTATGAAGAAGGATATCTCCCTGAGGAAGACCTTGGTTTTTCATTGCCTTTCGGCAGCCTCAATACGTTTCAATTACTCAAACAGATCGCCTATCGTCAGGGCATCGGTGATTTGATGGCTGAAGGCGGGGTGCCGTTCGCTTCGAAATACGGCCACGCTGAGTTATTTATGGGAATCAAAGGTCTCGGCATTCCTGCCTGGCATCCCCAGGCATTTGATGCTTTAGGGTTGCAGTATGCCACCAACAATGTCGGTGCGGGACATACCAAATCGACCATGCCCTTCTATGAAGGCCGCAAAGATCCCGCCGGCTATGTGGAATGGACCAAGAAGGACCAGGATTATGTCGCCACCGTCGACTCGGCGGTCATGTGCTGGATCATTTTTCATGGCCCCCAATGGGGCGAAAAACTGGCAGAGTGGCTCTCCATTATCACCGGTGTACCCTATAGCGTTGAGGGACTCAATCATTTGGGGGAACGGATTTGGAATCTCGAGCGCTTGTTCAATATCCGGGCTGGCTTGACCAGAGAGGATGACGCATTGCCGCCGCGGATTACCCAGGAACCGCGTGTTAAAAACCGCGTGGTTGCGTTGGATAAATTGCTGCCCGAGTATTACCGCTGGCGGGGGTGGGATGAAAATGGTATACCGACTGGAGAAAAATTGAAAGCGCTCAACCTGGAAAATGAAGGGGCGGGTGTTATATGAGAATCAAAATCGATCATGCATTGTGTACCGGCTGCAAGCAGTGCGAATTTGCCTGTGCCTTGGCGCACGCAGGCAAGGCCAATCCATGGCGATCACGCATACGGGTTTTTATTGAAGAAGATTTTTGTCTTCCGGTGATTGCCGGCCCCTATACCGAAGCGTCCTGCAATTCAAAGGGAATTGTCATGGTGGATGGGATCGAGGTGAACGAATGTGTGACCTGCCGGGCTTCCTGTCCGGTCAAAGCGGTCTATAAGGAACCGGATACCGGCATTCCCCTGAAATGTGACTTCTGTGGCGATCCCCCTGATCCGCAATGCGTTCAGTGGTGCGCGCCGGAAGCACTCAAACTGGTTGAAGACTGATCCTAAAAATGCAGAGTATTTTTAGGATATAATTGATTTTTTATTAAAAACATCTATATAGTAACTGTTAGAGTTATTTTCTGATTAAAATTAGCAATCCCTTAAATTTTCTGAAACTGGACATATTTTTATGAACCGTTATAGAGTGAATCTGACGTGAGACAATTTTCATCCATTGAAGATATACGATCTTACCGCCGGCGAGAGCCTTTAAAAACATGGGGCCTGGTTCCGACCATGGGTTTTTTGCATGAAGGTCATTTAAGTCTGGTGCGACGCGCCCGGCAGGATAATGACAAGGTAGGCGTCAGCATATTTGTCAATCCAACCCAGTTCAGCAATCCATCCGATCTGAGGAACTACCCCTCGGATATGGAACGAGACTTG
This sequence comes from uncultured Desulfobacterales bacterium, assembly GCA_964435695.1. Lineage (GTDB taxonomy): Bacteria > Desulfobacterota > Desulfobacteria > Desulfobacterales > B30-G6 > CAYTAQ01. The sequence continues at coordinate 4,289 of CAYTAQ010000108.1, forward strand.
AAGCTTCTCGAAAGGGAGGGTGTTGATCTCGTGTGGACGCCGACGGCTGAAATCGTTTATCCGGACGGCTATCAGACCTATGTTGAAGTTAAAGATCTTACTGATCGCCTGGAAGGCGGTTCACGACCCGGACATTTTCGGGGGGTGACGACTGTTGTAAGCAAGCTGCTCAACGTATTCGAACCGCAGAGAGCCTATTTTGGTCAGAAGGATGCACAGCAGGCGCTGGTGGTCAAAAGAATGGTTCGGGATTTGAATTTCAATCTTGAAGTCGTTATTTGTCCAACGATTCGGGAGCCGGACGGCTTGGCCATGAGCTCCCGCAATGTCAAGTTGACCTTGGAAAATCGCAAAAATGCCGTATGCCTTCACCGGGCATTGATGTCGGCGCAAAATCTGTTCGAATCCGGGGAACGACGTGCCGGGCCGATCAGGGAAAAGATGCTTCAATCCCTTGAAGTTGAAAAAAACTCACGGATCGATTACGTCAGCGTAGCACATCCGGAAACGCTAAAGGAACTGGACCTGATAGAAGGAACCGCCTTGATTTCCCTGGCGGTATTTATGGGCGAGGTAAGGCTGATCGATAATATCCTGGTGAAAGATTCCGCGTGAGGGGCGCCTTTAGGTAATCGCTTATCCTGTAAAACGATTCGGCAATAACAGGGTTCAAGGGTTCAAGGCTTCGAGGGGCCACGTGTTTTTTTTTCAGGGATTTGATAAACGTTTTCACTATTCTTTCGACCGCCACATTCTTCTCTATTATTGCCAGAACTCTTTCATTGCCCGCATAAAAATATTCCAGATCCCATTTATCATCATAAGATTTCCTTATGCCCGTATAAGATTAATTGCTTTGACAAGCGCCAAAGAAAATGTCTAAAACATAACAAGACGAGGCCTGTGAAAAATGTCCCCTTTTGCCCGGATGCTCCTTCCTTGAACGATTACAATGCCGGGTATTTTTCAGAGGTCTCGTAAGGAACAGTCCTATCTTTCAGTCTTCAGCGGATAACGATCATAAGGAGGAAAACATGCCCGAATACGATGGAATCATCATAGGCGCCGGTCCCAACGGATTACTGACAGCCGCGTATTTAGCCAAGGCGGGGTTGAAGATATTGCTATTGGAGCGTCGATTTGAAATGGGAGGGGGGTTGTGTTCAGAGCAGATCACGATCCCGTCCTTCATCCACAACACGCATGCCATCTATATGCCGATGGTGGATTATGCGCCTTTTTTTCAGGATTTCAAGCACGAGATGGAAACGGTCTATGACTTACAGTTTGTGTTTCCTGATCCGGTGATGTCCATGTCCTACAAGGACGGCCGGACACTGAGCATCTATCAGGATGCGGAGCGGACCGCCAAGTCCATGTCGCAGTTTTCAGAAAAGGATGGTCGGACATACGTGAAGGCGGCAGCGCAATTCAAGGAATACATGGATGTTTTCATAGCACCGGCGACGTATGCGCCGCCCCACCCGGCCATGGAAGCCATGACCAAGATGAAGTCGCATGCAGTGGGACGGGATCTGCAGGCGATCCAACCCATGTCTCCGAGAGCCATCGTAGAGGAGCTGTTTGAGAGTGAAGAGGTGCGGACGCTGATGTTGTATGCCACGTGCATGTGGGGTCTGGATTATGATCTGGAAGGTTTGGGTTTTTTGGTGCCGCTTTATATCAACCGGGCGGCGAACTACCGTCTGGTGAAGGGCGGCAGTCACCATCTGGCGCACCTGATGAGCAAGTTCATCTACAAGAACGGCGGCATGATCATCGGCCCCAAGCCGGTGACGCGGATTGTGCTGGAAAATGGTCGCGCCACGGGGGTGGAGACACAGGACGGCAGCACCTATAGCGCTAAAAAGTTCATCGTGAGCAGCTTGAATCCGGAACAGACCTTTCTGCAGCTGGTGGGGGAAGAAAATCTGGAGAAGGACTTTGCCACGCGGGTGAAAGACTGGAAATGGGAAAAGACGAGCTTTTTTCATGTGCACACGGCCTTGACCGAAGCACCGCGCTTCAAGACGGCGGCTGGCAATCCGGACATACCCAAGACTTTCATTCACCTGTTCGGATATGAATCCTACCAGGAGCTGATCGATCATTATGACGCCATCCGTAAAGGCGAGCTTAAAGACAGCGGGTTTAACAGCTGTTTTCCGACGCTTCACGATCCGTCCCAGGCACCGGCCGGCAAGCATACAGGTCTGATATCCTACCATGCACCTTACAATCTGGCGGACGGCGGTGCAGAACAATGGTACGACATTCGGGATGCCATTGCGGATCGATGTTTAGCCAAACTGGGAGACTATGTGGAAAATGTGAATGAAGATACGATCATGTGGCGCTACATCACGACGCCCAAAGACATTCACAACAAATTCGTAAACATGAAAGAGGGCTCGTTCAAGCATGGGGGCTATATGCCGCTGCAAATGGGATATTTGCGGCCCAATGAATACTGCTCCGAGTATACCACGCCCATCAAGGACCTGTATGTATGCGGATCGAGCACGTATCCGGGCGGCACGGTTCTGATGGCCGGAGGTTACAATGCGGCCAACCGGATCGCAGAAGACCACGGGATTAAGAAATGGTGGAAGAAGCCCGAATCGATAGCCCGTGCAGAGGAACTGGGGCTGATATAGCGAGGTAGGAACATGAAGGTACAATCGACCGGCCTTGGGAAATCGGTGATGCTGGCGCATATCAACGATCTTGCAATTACGGCATTTGAGGATGAGCAGGTGTTGAAGATGACCATGGAGTCAACGGAACCGCTGCACTGGTACATCCAGGTGTATATGACGCCTTCGGATGTACGTCAGGCAATCATCAAGGGGTTGAAGCCGGGGTTGGTCTGGAAAACGCTGTTGGCAATATTGTTCAAGCGGTTTTCGCTGTTTTCAGGAAAAAAGAGGGGTGTTGAGGTGGCGGTTGCCATTGAGGAGAAGAAGAAACACGCTGCGTCGACCCCGTCGCCTCCGGATGAGGAAGCATCGGTGAGTCCCTTGGCAAGGCTGAAGGGATAACCAGTTTATTGGTATTTTTGAGTTTATTGAGTTCATTGGGTTTTGAGTTGCTTCATGCGAAACGCATTCACGAAATAGGTCATAGCTGATAGGTTATAGGTCGATTTTTTTCCTATCTCCTGCGAGCTATCGGCTATGAGCTACGTCCAAGGAAGGAGAATCAGTTATGGCTGACATGAGTTTTGATGCTGTCATTGTAGGCGGCGGCCACCACGCGACCATTATCGCCAATTATCTGCAGAATGCCGGATTTGAAACCGGCGTGTTTGAAAGGCTTCAGGAAGTGGGCGGCGGTGCCTGCGGCGATGAACTGCCGGCGCCCGCATTTCTGCAAAACCCCTGTGCGCATTTTACCCGGATGTTCGGCCATCCGGTGTACCATGATTTCAATTTAAGGGATTTCGGGCTGCACTATGTGTTTCCCGACGGGAACGAGGCCATGGTGTTTCCGGATGAGACCTGTTTTATCGGTTATACGGCCTTCCCGGTGGTAGATCCCGCCACGGGAAAGGAAGGTTTTTCACACGAGAACTTTCAGAAGACCTATAATGAGATTGCGCGGTATTCCAAACGGGATGCGGATACCTACGAATGGATCGTGGAGCGGTATGAGAAGCGATGGCGGCATGCGTTTCGCAAATACCGCTATAGCCCGCCGACACCCTGGGGGGTTCCCAATGCCCTGGAAGAGCTGTTTACGGAAGAGCAATACGGGTTTGATCCGGTGTGGCACCATATGAACGGCATTCAGGTGGCAAGAGACCTGTTCGAGAGCCCTGAGATGCAGATTCTTTTCATGCGGGCCATTCCTACGTCCTCCGGGTCGTTTCCCATCGATACCATCGGGGCCTACATGGTGGTGCACTGTCTGGGCCTGATGCTGTCGCTGGAATCGGCGTCGATTGTGAATGGGGGGACGCATACCATTACCCATTCGCTGCAGCGCTCCTATTCTTCCATGGGCGGTCAGTTTTTTGTGGAGAGCGAGGTGGACCAGGTGCTGGTGGAAAACGGCCGGGCGGTTGGCGTCAAGCTGGCGAACGGCGCAGAGGTGGAGGCGCGGAAACTGGTGGTCAGCGATCTGGGCGTGCCGCAGACCATGCTGCGGATGCTCCGTGACCAGAAGATATCGGATCGTCTCCGGCACCGGATCAAGACCATCGACTATGACCGCGCACAGATCTTCTGGGGGAACGTGGCCCTGCACGAGCTGCCGGATTACAAGGCCAAGAGCTTTAACCCGGATTTGGGGAATCAGCCGCGGCTCTATATGGGCCCCAAGGATGTGGATTACGTGTCCTACAATTACATGTCGGATATTTATACAACGGGGATGGCGCGTCCGGGTCACATGTTGCTGCTCGCGGCGCCGGACAGCATCTGGGATGTGAACCGTGCGCCCGAGGGAAAGCACACGATTCTCATCGAAGACTTTGCCGCCCCGCGTCGGTTCTTCAGCGAGAAGGAATGGCTGAGAATGAAGCGGGAGATCGTGGACCGTGCCCTGAAGGACTGGCAGATCTATGCGCCCAACATGACCTGGGACAATGTGATTTCCCACAACATCCAGACGCCGCTGGACGTGACTTACCGCCACCTGGACATGAAAGAGGGCGGCTGGGTGGAGGGGGCCATGATGCTGTCGCAGCAGGATCGATTCCGGCCGGTTCCGGAGCTGTCCAATTACCGGATCCCCGGTGTTGAAAACATGTATATCTGTTCATCGAACCTGCATTCGTGCGGTGGGATCGGCAGAGGAAGTTCCTATTGCTGCTTCAAGGTAATCACCGAAGACTTCAAGCTGCCGAAGATATGGGAAGAGAAAGGGAGAGAATACTAAATAAGGGTTCAAGTGAAATAAGGTTTCAGGTGTCAGCAGGTGCGTTTCTGAAACCTTGTATGAAATTTCGCCAAAGTTTCTTATTTGATTAATCCGGCTCCGCCGGTGGCGATGCTGACATCTGAACACTGAAACCTGAATAAGTTCCTTCTTTATAAGGAAAAGATTATGCGGTTAAAAGATAAGGTGGCCATCGTTACCGGGGCAGCCGGGGGACTGGGGAGAATGTTCGCACTCGCGCTAGCCGAGGAAGGGGCCCACGTGGCGGTGGTGGATGTTCATGATGCCGGGCCGGTTCAAAAGGAAATCGAAGCCAAAGACGGCAAAGCACTGGCGCTTTTTGGCAACGTCACGGATCCAGTGAGTATGAACAGTATGGCTGCCGATACCCAAAAGCATTTTGGCAGGATCGACATTCTGATCAATAACGCCGCCATTTACGCAGGTCTTAAAAGACGTTCCTTTATGGAAATTGATCTGGATGAATGGGATCGTTTAATGGCGGTGAATGTAAAGGGCGCTTTTCTCGCAGTCCGGGCTGTTTATCCCTATATGAAAGAACAGCGATATGGCAAAATCGTCAACATTGCTTCAGAGGTATTTTTTACGGGATCTCACGGTTTTGCCCATTATGTGACTTCCAAAGGCGGCATTATCGGTTTGACGCGTGCATTGGCAATAGAAACAGGGCGCGACAACATTTGCGTCAATGCCATCGCACCGGGATTTACCGATACGGAAGCCAGCAGAGGTATCGCTGATGTTCACCGCTACGACACCTCCAAAACGCCGCTTCAACGTCTCTGCCAACCAGAAGATCTAACAGGGACGGCGATATTTCTGGCTTCCCCGGAAAGTGATTTTATTACCGGGCAGGTTATGATTGTGGATGGGGGGCGTGTTATGCATTAAGATACATTAAAGGATAGATAAACTATGGCGGCAAAATTCATACAATTTTTTGACGTTCTGCCGGACAAACAAGGGGAGTTCGAGAATTTTGTTTTAAGGAATTACATTCCCGAAATCAATGACACCGGCCTGTTGAAGATGGTGGGTTCCTGGCGTGTGGCCTCCGGCGAGGGGCCGTACCATATTCTTGAAAGCCTGGCGAAATCGTTGCAAGACATCCATGCACACATTCAGCTGGATCATATCCAGAAACTGAACCATTTGTTTCATTTTCTGATCACCAATTACAAAACCAAAGTCATGGTTCCCACGGGACATCTGGAAGCAGCCATTCCGGAAGGCATTCATTACCGGTTCAACCATCACTATGATATGGATTCAGATCGGTTTGAAGATTATTCACGCTATATGCGCGAGACCCATATCCCGACCATGGAGCGTCTCGGCATTCGGATAATCGGAGGATGGCATGTGGCCATCGGGCCGGGACCCAACATTGTGGTGGAAGGAGCGTCTGCGGGCATTTCCGAGATTCTGGCTGCAGTAGGAAGCAGTGAATACCGGAAAATGACGGACCAGCTGGTTGGCATGGTAACCAAATTTGGGAGTAAAATCCTGGTACCGACCGGGCTGGTCGAGTGAGAGGAGAGCATGTCCGTTAAACTAATTCAATACTGGAATATCATGCACGGCAAAAAAGAGGAATTTGATGCCTTCTTCAATGAGAAGTTTGTACCGGGGATTGACGGAACAGGGCACATGAAGATGACGGCATCGTGGCTGGTGGCATCCGGAGAAGGGCCCTGTTTTGTCGCCGAAGGTATCTCAGGTTCAGCGGACGAGATGGCAGCGCTGGTGATGGATGCTGGTTTTGTGGCGTTGCGCAATGAGCTGTTCGGGCTGGTGGAAGATTACAGCACTAAGCTTTTATTTCCCACCGGCCGGGTTGAGCCCCAGCCCGCAGAGATCCAGCAGGGCTATAAATTCAACCGGCATTTCAATATCAATGCCCAAGACTATTATGCATGTGATGCCTTTTTAGGCCAGGAATATTTTCCCATGATGGCGTCATTCGGTCTGCAAATGGTGGGGGACTGGTATGTGGGCATCGGCGGCACTCCCTACGCGATATCGGAAAGCCGTGCAGATGATCTTTCATTCATCAGCCGAATGCTGCAGAGCCCTGAAAATCAGGCCCTGATGATCAAACTGCTTTCCATGGTGACCTCTTACGGATGCAAAGTTCTGATACCTTCGGGCCATATCAACTTGTAAGCAAAGAATCCGGATCCAAAAACCCCGACTTAGATTCATCACTACAGCGACTCGACTGAGCTCGCCGAAGTCTTGCTGCGGGGAATTTTCAATACTGCATTTATTCTATCAGGAACTGCAGGCTATTATCGCAGGGCATGATATCCGGTCTGCAAATCAAAAAGGGGAAGGAAAAGCGAATGCGCTACAGGTTTAAGGCACGATTCAATTTCTGAAAATAATCCTTGGCGTATTCGTAGTCCGGTTTTGCGAGTGTTTTGGTTTCAGCCAAACAGAGGCCGTTCCATCGCTTCTCAAGATCTTCCAGGATGTAATCGATGGGGCGTCTTCCATAGAGAATAATGATGTAACGCAATATTCCTATTACACCGAAAGATTCCGTCTTGTCTGCGTCATAGAGTATCCGTGATTCCAATGTGTTTCGATCTTCATTCGAAAAGGTAACATCATGCACGCGAATGGCATGCAAGACGCTTTGCTTTTTTTCCTGGGGAAAGTAGATGCGCTCAAGAATGGGTTCTGCCAGCTCAGCGCTGAGGTCTCCGTGTTCCGGGGAAAGTTTTTGGTGTATTCCCAGATCATGTAAAAATGCCGCTGCAACAAGCGCTTCGAGATCAGCCCTCAATTGATCGCCCAATTGCAGGCATGTATGCCACACGTGCCGCATGTGATCCAGACCATGGCCTATACGATTGGCCGGGTTTGCCTTCGTCAGGCTTTTTTCGACTTCCCTTTCAAGTATGGGGATCCATTTTTGCCAGTTTGCATTTTGAATTGTCATTTTTATTGTATTGCTTTCTGGCGCAAGGCCAAATCTCCCAATACCAAAGCTGCCATGGATTCCACGATGGGCACCGCTCTAGGTACCACACACGGATCATGGCGACCTTTTGCTTCCAGGATGGTTTCAACGCCTTCGAAGGTTACGGTTGTTTGCGGCAGCCCGATGGTCGTCGGCGGTTTGAAGGCAACCTTAAAATAAATGGGATCACCATTGGAGACGCCGCCGAGAACGCCGCCGCTTCGATTGGCAAGGGTACCAAGACGGCCGTCGTCTTTGACGACAAAAGGATCGTTGTGCTGAGACCCGTTCAACCGGGTTCCGGCGAAACCGGATCCGATTTCAAAGCCTTTGGTGGCGGGAATCGACAGCATGGCCTGTGCCAACAATGCTTCCAGTTTGTCAAAAACCGGTTCTCCTAAACCTGCTGGTACGTTACGGCACACACATGTGATGACACCACCCACCGAGTCTTTGGCAGCTTTGACGGCAGTAACCAAGGTAATCATTTTTTTTGCAGCTGCCGGGTCCGGGCACCGGATGGTATTGACATCTACTTGCTGCCGGACAATGGTTTCCATGTTGATAACGCCGGCTTCAATGCCCCCCACGCTGCTGACCCAAGCCACGATGTCGACACCATATTCTTGTTTTAGAAATTTTTCGGCGATGGCACCGGCAGCCACACGTCCAATGGTTTCCCGGGCGCTGGAACGCCCTCCTCCGGACGAAGCCCGGATACCGTATTTCATCTGGTATGTATAATCGGCATGAGACGGCCGTGGTATTTTCTGCAGGCTTTGATAGTCTGAAGGGCGCTGATCCTTATTGGGAACCAGCAGGGCAATGGGAGTGCCCAGGGTCAGTTCGTTTTCCACACCGGAGAGAATCGTTACCCGGTCGGCTTCCTGACGCTCGGTTGTCAGTGCGCTTTGTCCGGGTCTGCGGCGATTCAGCTGCGGTTGAATATCTTCTTCGCTGAGGTGAAGCCTGGGCGGACATCCGTCCAACACAACGCCGACCGCTTTGCAGTGGGATTCACCAAATGTGGTTACTTTTAAGATTTTGCCGAAAGAACTGGACATAAGACTTCTCCTAAGAGATAAAATAGATCACGAAAACACGAAATGGGGAAAACAAGAAATTTTTAAATATTATCTTTTTCGTGATTTCATACTTTCATGTTTTCGTAATGAAAATAGTTTCTTTTTTTCTTTATTTCGCTGGAACTTATCGACCCCATTTGTGGCATTTCACGGGAAACAAATCAACCCCTATATAACGAAATCGTGCACGCGAGGCTTGTCTTGACACAATTTGCCATTGCTCTTATGATGGGGATTATGGAGAAAAACAATTGGCGAATCTACTTGGGAGAAATACCCTATAGTGAAAACAAACCTTTCTGGGTCAGCTTTGAAAGTGACCCGCGATTAAAAAAGACACGGGCCAATATCTATGGCAGGTGTTTGCCGTGTATACAGAATCTCTATTTTCAGCTAAAGACGGGGCCTAGTAAAATTCATCTCGGGACCGCATTCAACTGCTGGAAAGTAACCGCGGTTCTGAATGATCTTGAGCAATGCCTTTTGCTGCTCGATTGTTTTCAGTCGCTGTTTCCCTGCGGCCATGTTTACGGCAAGTTCGGAAGCGGCCGGGCCGATATTGAAACAAAGGCCGTTGTCTTCCATACGGAGAATGAATCCGAGCGGGATCGGGTTCGGGAATCTCTCAAGCAGTGTCTTATTGAAATGGAGCTTCCTGAAAAGATATTGATATCCCGGGCCTGTGCCGTCCTGTATGAAAA
>CAYTAQ010000109.1:0-8826 GCA_964435695.1 uncultured Desulfobacterales bacterium
TTGACGGTTGCTAACCCAATCCAAACGGAACATATTTATGACAACCGGTATAACCTGTAAAAAACCCGAGCAATGACTCAATGGTTGTATTTCAATTGAAATATTCATGTAATTACAGCCTCATAAGGAGAGTTATCCATGAGCCCGATCGCCAAAGAACTGAATCAAATAATTGAAAATGAGAATCCCCATGTGATGGAAATGCTGTCAAGTGTCGGCAAGAATCTTTTTTTCCCAAAGGGGATCTTGAGCCAAGGCGCAGAGGCCAAAGAAAAAGCGCATAAGTTGAATGCTACCGTCGGGATTGCCAAAGAGGAAAACAGGATCATGTGTTTTGATTCCGTGATGAATTCAATCAAAGATATTCCTCCGGGCGAATCGTTAACCTATGCGCCCTCATTCGGGATTCCCGGTCTTCGCAAAATTTGGCAAAATTCCTTATATGAAAAAAATGCTTCGCTGAAAGGAAAAACCATCAGCCTTCCGCTCGTTACCTGCGGCATAACCAACGGCATCAGCATCTTTGCAGATGTTTGGATCGATCCAGGGGATGTGGTCATTATTCCGGACATGATGTGGGGAAACTACAGCATGATACTGTCTGTCAGGAAAAGTGCGCGAATCAGGCATTATTCCGTCTTTACAGAGGACGGTCGTTATAATCTCAAGGCCTTTGAAAAAGCGCTAAGGGATGAAGCTGAAAAGAACAAGAAAATAACCGTGCTGCTGAACTTTCCGCATAATCCCTCAGGGTACTCAGCCACCAAGGATGTCGGCAATGAAATTGTCCGTATTTTAAAAACAACAGCCGAAGCCGGAACAAATGTTATTGCGGTCATGGATGACTCGTATTTCGGTCTTTTTTATGAAGAAGATGTCCTGAAGGAATCTCTTTTTGCCGGACTTTGCAGCCTGCATCCAAGACTGCTTGCCGTTAAGCTCGACGGTTGCACAAAGGAAAACTTTGCCTGGGGCTTGCGGGTCGGTTTTATCACATACGGTGTCAGTGCCAAAACAGATGCCGGCATGTTATATGACGCACTTGAGAAAAAAACCGCCGGATGCATCCGTGGAAGCATCTCCAATGCATCCCACCTGGGACAGTCCATTGTGCTCAAATCCATGCAGGATGAAAACTACCCGCTGGAAAAAGCAAATAAATTCAATATTCTCAAAGCCAGGGCAACCAAAGTCAAGGCTGTCCTCTCAGATTCCAAATATCATGCAGCATGGGATGTCTATCCTTTTAATTCCGGTTACTTCATGTGCATCCGCCTCAAGAATATTTCGGCTGAAAAACTCCGTGTGCATCTCCTGGAAAAATATGGTGTGGGCCTGATATCCATCGGCGAATATAATTTAAGAGTCGCTTTTTCGTGCATTGATGAAAATGACATCCCGACGCTTTTCGATATCATTCTTCAGGGGGTTCAGGACTTAACATAGAAGGATTATCTCCAAAAGAGTTGATCCAAATTGAGGATTCAAGGAATCCAGGATTCGAGTGAAATGCTCAAAAATTATAAAGTGTTAAACGTTTTGCAAAAATCGTAAATGAAACCAACCACAACAGCACAAAAATGGGTTCAGGCATGGATCGGCGAGGGTCGATCCTTTGACATCGCCCATGCATGGAAATGGACACTCCGTTTTGTCCTCATCGGGTTGATTGCAGGTTCGGGCTCTATTCTGTTTCATTACCTCTGCCAACTCGGTCTGCATTATCTTATGGACATGCTGGCGGGCTACCGTCCCCCGGCGCCCGCCGGGGAGCACCATCTCCTTGCGCCGACCCAAACGCCCCTCAATCGCTGGATGCTTCTCTTTCTTCCTGCTTTTGGCGGGCTGCTCAGCGGATGGATCGTCTACACATTTGCGCCCGAAGCAGAAGGCCATGGAACCGATGCGGCCATTGATGCCTTTCACAAAGCCGGCGGATATATCCGAGGCCGCGTCCCAATAGTCAAAACCATTGCATCTGCCATTACCCTGACAACCGGCGGTTCGGGCGGAAGGGAGGGCCCCATCGCTCAAATCGGAGCCGGATTCGGATCCTTTCTGGCAACCCGGTTGAAGCTCTCCGACAGAGAACGCAGGATTATGATGGCCGCCGGAATGGGAGCCGGCATCGGCAGTATCTTCCGGGCACCTCTTGCAGGCGCACTTTTTGCCGCGGAAGTGCTTTACAGAGACCCTGAGTTTGAATCGGAAGTCATCATCCCGGCGGGTGTTTCATCCGTTGTCGCCTACTGCCTGTTCTGCCTGGTATTCGGTTGGGGGTCTCTTTTTCAATCACCGGATTTTGCGTTCAGCAACCCCTTGGAACTGGGCCCCTATATCGTTCTGGCATTTATCCTTGTGGGCATGGGCATATTTTATGTAAAGGCTTTTTACGGCACCGTCGGCTTTTTTAAAAAGTTGAAGATACCCAATCATGTCAAACCGGCCATCGGCGGTATGTGTACCGGAATCATCGGTTTTTTCCTGCCCCAGACCCTTGCGTTCGGATACGGATTTGCTCAAATGGCGCTCGATAACCAATTGACCATCCCTTTTCTGCTGCTGCTGGCGTTTGGGAAAGTGCTCACCACCTCTTTTTCCATCGGATCCGGGGGAAGCGGCGGTGTCTTCGGTCCATCCGTCGTCATCGGCGGCGCCATGGGGGGAGCCATCGGAAAGATATTTCATCAAATCATGCCCCAAGTGGTTACCCAACCGGGTGCATTTGTCATCGTGGGCATGGCCGGTTTTTTCACGGCTGTTTCCAACACGCCCATTTCAACCATCATTTTTGTCAGTGAGATGACGAACAGTTATCATCTCCTTCTGCCGAGCCTCCTCGTTTGCGCCCTCGCATATCTCTTATCCAAACGATGGACCATTTATCATTGTCAGGTAAAAAGCAAAATCGATTCCCCGGCCCATGCGGGTGAGTTCTTTGTCGATATTCTGCAGGCCATCCACGTAAGGGATCTGACGCAGCATATCAAAAAAGTCACCCTGATCCCCCAGGATATGACGTTTCAGGATTTCAAACGGTTTTTTTCCGAATCCAAGCAGCATTATTTCCCGGTCATGGATCAGGACGCAAGACTCATCAGCATTTTTTCCATCAATGACATTCGGGCGGTTCTTTTTTCGGAAAGCATCGAGCATCTGGTGCGGATGAAAGATATCGGGACATCGGATATCATCACCACCTCACCTTCCGAGGATCTCAATTCGGTTCTGCAGAAATTCACCGTCAAAAACATCGACGGCATTCCGGTGGTTGCGGACGACGACCCTGGAAAGCTCATCGGTATGCTCAACCGCAGGGAAGTCATCGCGTTTTACAATGATCGCATTCAGGAAATGAAGCAAAAAAGAGAAGCCTGACGTTACGGCCATTTCAAAAAACCCACATCTTGTGGTTTGGTTTACTTCCTGATACGGTAGTTTTAGTCATGACCTGAATCCGCCCTGTATTTAACCCGGCCAGCAAATATATCTCGACATGACGGATTCATTCTTTTTAATTTGAACAATTCAAAATATTTTTATTATTTTTGCGTTCGATGTCGCTAAACCATTATGCAGGCCGGACAAAACATTAAAGGATTCAATAACCGCAGGTATCACGTATGTCTGAAAAACCGTCCTATGAAGAATTAGAACAACTCGTCGATAAATTTAAGAAAGCGGTGCTTGAAAACAAGCAGGTCAAAAAAGATCTGGAAATTTCATTATCGCGTCTTCAAACAACCCTCGATTCAACAGCCGATGGGGTCTTGGTCGTTGACAGGGAAGGAAAGATCGTCTTTTTCAGCAAACAATTTGCCAAGATGTGGAAAATACCGGAGCGTATTCTGGAATCCAAAGATGATGATAAGGCCCTGACCTTTGTATTGGACCAATTAGAAGATCCTGAAAGTTTTCTGAACAAAGTTAGGGAGCTGTATGCACACCCTGAAGCGGAAAGCTTCGATACGCTGGAATTCAAGGACCGTCGAATCTTTGAGCGCTATTCCCGTCCCCACATTTTAAAAAATGAAATCATCGGCAGGGTATGGAGTTTTCGTGATGTTACCAGACGCAAACTGGCGGAAGAGGCACTGCAGGAAAGTGAAAGCAAATATCGTTCCATGATGGAAGCCACCCTGGACAGTATCTATATCTGTTCCCCAAATTTTGAAATCGAATATATGAATTCAGCAATGATTCGTCAGGTTGGTCGTGATGCCACAGGAGAATCTTGTTTTAAGGCCTTACACGAAATGGAGGAAAAATGTTCGTGGTGTATGCACCATCGGGTGCAGCAGGGAGAACATTATGAGCAGACAATTATCAACCCGATAGACAATCATTTTTACCATGTTTCTGACTCTCCCATCATCCATAGGGACGGATCTATTTCTAAAATGGCCGTTTTCAGGGATATCACCGAGTTAAAACGGTCTGAGAATATGCTCAGAGATTCAGAAAACAAGTTCAAAAGTTTTGCCGAGCAGTCCCTTGTGGGAGTCAATCTTATAGAGGATGGTGTTTTTAAATATGTAAACCCGAAATTTGCGGAGATGTTCGGCTATACGGTTGAGGAATGCATGAATGATATGCCCTTCCGAAGGCTCGTATATTCCGAGGACTTACCCATCGTTGAGGAACAAGTAAGGATACGCGTTGAGGACGGGGTCAAAACCGTTCATTATACGTTTCGGGGATTAAAGAAAGAAGGTGAAATAATCTATCTTGAGATCTACGGATCGACCATATTGATTGAAGATAAACCGGTCGTTATTGCGACGGTTCTGGATATCACCGAACGAAAGAAAATCGAGGCGGAACTTAAACAGGCAAGAAAAGAGGCTCTGGAGATGGCCAGAAAAGACTCCCTGACCGGACTTCTGAATCGAAGGGCGTTCATGGAAAGGATGGAGCAGGAGACCCAGCGGTCCCTGCGGAGCAGCACCCCTCTTTCTTTCATATTGATCGATATTGATCATTTCAAGGATGTTAATGACATATATGGCCATCAGGTGGGAGATTTGGTGCTTCAACGATTCTCGAATCAACTGGTGACATCCATAAGGCCCTACGATTTACTGGGGAGATACGGCGGTGAGGAGTTTGTAATTTGCCTTCTGGGGGCAGACGGATTGAAGGCCGTATCGATTGCCGAAAAAATGCGTCAACAGATCGAAGAGATGGAGATCCTATTACCGGACAGTTTGCAACCGGTTCGCATTACCGCCAGCTTCGGCACGGCTTCCTACGTCATGGAACCTATGGAAAATGTGGAATCGCTTATCAAGCGGGCGGATGATGCGTTATACCGAGCCAAGAAAGAAGGAAGAAACCGCGTGTGCAAGGCAGAAAAAAGGTAATTCCACGACCCCTTCGGTTTGGTTTTGATCAGGTATGCTTATGGAATTTGAACGCCTTACGACTGAAACAGAAAACCTGAAAACCGCATTCACGGCGGAAACGGGCATTGACCGCAAAAAAATCCGTGTGGTTGTCTCTCCCTACCGAATCTGCCCGCTCGGTGCGCACATCGACCATCAAGGGGGACCCGTTCTCGGCATGACGATCAATGCCTATACGATTCTGGCCTATGTTCCCACCGAAGATGGAACCATCAGCTTGCGGAGCCTGAATTACCCGGGAGATGTCGCCTTTCATCTTGATCGAATCCCTGAAAACACAGGAAGTTTCTGGGGCATCTACGCCAGAGGGGCCGTCCTCGCATTAAAGGAAGCACATCCCTTAAAGAGGGGCATCAGCGGCCTTCTCAAGGGGTTTCTGCCGGGCGGCGGGCTGAGCTCTTCCGCATCGATACTCCTTGCCTACCTTTCGGCCCTTGGAGGAGCAAACGATCTTCATCCCGCCCCCTGGGATCTTGTCAGTCTTACTCAATGCGCGGAAAACGTTCATATCGGATTGAACAACGGCATCCTGGATCAGACCAGTATCGTTTTCGGACTCAAAGACCACCTGTTGCATATCGACACGCAGAATAGAAGCATTGCCTCTTATAAGGCAATGGAAACCAACGACGCCTACCATATCCTGATCGCATACTCGGGTTATTCACGAGAGCTGACCACCACGGGATACAATTCACGCGTCAATGAATGCCGTAAAGCAGCCCGTTTGCTTTCCGACTTCGACAAAGGTCCGCCCGCAGACAGATTAGGAGATATCAGCGAGCGTGTCTTTCAGCGGTACGGAGAAAAACTGCCACATCACCTATACCGCCGCGCAGCCCATTTCTTCACTGAAACGGCACGTGTCCGTGATGGATTGGATGCATGGCGCCGGGGGCAACTTGAAACATTCGGCAGGCTGATGTTCGCTTCCTGCAGGAGCTCCATCGAACAATACGAATGCGGCAGCCAGGCGATCCATGATTTGCAGCAGATCGTCAGCCAAACCGAGGGTATCATCGGGTCACGATTCAGCGGAGGTGGTTTCGGCGGATGCGTGGTGGGTTTGGCAAAGGCATCCAAGGCCGAAGAGGCGGCCCGTAACATCAGAATCACTTACCAGAAGCGTCACCCCGAAGCAGCTGACCAGGCTGCAGTCTATCTGGCGGAATCAGAAGACGGAGTACGGTTCCTATGATCGCCATCGTGCTGTGTGCGGGTTTTGCAACCCGAATGTACCCGCTTACAATAAATTTTCCCAAACCGCTGTTGAAAGTTGCCGGTCGGCCGGTCATCGACTATCTGATGGATCAACTCGTCGAGCTTCCCGGCCTTGAAGCGATATACCTTGTCAGCAACGGAAAATTTTATTCTCATTTTGCCGAATGGAAGCGGCGCCGGCAACATAATGACAGAGAGCGTTCCCCCGTGGTTGAGTTGCTCAATGACGGGGCGATGGACAATGACCATCGTCTCGGCGCATCCGCTGATTTCCAACTCGTGATAAAAACGATCCCCCAACCCACACGCGTTATGGTGACAGCCGGAGACAATATCTACAGGTTCAGCATCAGGCCCCTTTGGGAGCAATTTCTTCAAAGTGACCGGCACTGCATCGTGGCACTGCCGGAAACTGACAGGAAAAAACTCAAAAAGACAGGTGTTCTCAAACTGGCGACGGATGATCGTGTAATCAGACTGTTTGAAAAACCTGCCCACCCGTCTTCTTCATGGTTTTGTCCGCCTTTATATTTTTTTCAATCGACAGTATCGAGACGCCTGGATGAATTTTTAAAGCGCCCTGCATCCGGCGATGCCCCCGGATATTTCATCGACTTTCTCTGCCGTAAAGATCCTGTTTATGCGTTTCGACTGAATGCATCCCGTCTGGATATCGGCAGTATTGAAACTTACCGGGCGGCGGATCATGATCTACGAAACAACCCGTTGAAAGGGCAATAACAATCGGGAGGCGATGATTATGCAAGCGTTTTTAGACGAAAATTTTCTCCTTTACACAAAAACCGCCGGCGTTTTGTATCACGAATACGCCGAAGAAATGCCGATTTTCGACTATCATTGTCACCTGCCGGCAGCGGAAATCTCGGACAACGTTCGCTTTGAAAATTTGACCCGAATCTGGCTGAGGAGTGATCATTACAAGTGGCGGGCCATGCGGGCCAACGGCATTGAAGAACGATGCATCACCGGAGATGCTTCGGACTTTGAAAAATTCGAAGCCTGGGCCAAAACCGTTCCGAAAACCCTTAGAAACCCGCTCTACCAGTGGACGCATCTCGAGCTTAAACGCTACTTCGGCATCACGGACAAACTGCTTGGACCGCAAACGGCTAAAGAAATTTACGAACTTTGTTCCGAAAAACTGCAAACCGATGAATTCAGAACCCGAAGCATTCTAAAGAATATGAACGTCAGGGTGGTCTGCACCACCGACGACCCCGTTGATACCCTGGCGCATCACTTGAAAATCGACAAGGACGATTCCTTTGACATCAAGGTTCTGCCGGCGTTCAGACCCGATCCAGCCATGGCTGTGGAAAATCCAAAACGTTTCAATGAATGGGTCGATCGGCTCGAGGCGGTGTCAAACACGGCCGTACACAATTATACCGATTTTTTAGACGCCCTGCGAAAACGTCATGATTTTTTTCATGAGACCGGTTGCCGATTATCGGATCACGGACTGGAACAGCCTTACGCCGAAACCTATACGGAAAAGGAAATATCGAGCATCTTTCATTCGGTGCGAAGCGGCAGACAGACGTCCCCCGACGACATAACGAAATTCAAGTCGGCAATGCTGATCGAACTGGCGGTCTTGGACGCGGAAAAAAATTGGACTCAGCAGTATCACTTTGGCGCACTCAGGAACACGAATCGTCTCGCCTTCGAAGCACTGGGGCCGGATACGGGTTACGATTCCATCGGCGACTTTGAAATCGCAAAGCCGCTGGCAGCCTTTCTGGACAAACTGGCATCTCGGCAGATGCTCACCAAAACCATCATTTACAATCTGAATCCCAGAGACAATGAACTCATCGCCTCGATGATCGGCAACTTTCAGGACGGGCGCATCCCAGGAAAAATCCAGTTTGGATCGGGCTGGTGGTTCAATGACCAGAAACAGGGGATGGAAAGCCAGATTAATGCACTTTCCAACATGGGAATGCTCAGCCGTTTCGTGGGCATGTTGACGGACTCCCGCAGCTTTATGTCATATCCCCGTCATGAATATTTCCGGAGAACGCTGTGCAACTTGCTGGGAACAGACATGGAAAACGGTGAAATTCCTTACGACATGGCGCTTGTAGGGAATATGGTCCGTGATATCTGCTATAACAACGCCGTCGAATACTTTGGGTTTGCACTTCCCGGCGACCGGTAAACATACCATTATAAG
>CAYTAQ010000109.1:8836-13719 GCA_964435695.1 uncultured Desulfobacterales bacterium
GGACTTCGCAGGGTCCCTAACGGTGGCTGACCTGGCATTGAACAAGCTTGAACACTACCAGCCGCTCAACGTTTGACGCGTGCATTACCGTGCCAGATGCTCCAGATTTGCTCTTCGTCCGCAGGCTGCGCGTAATCGGAATAAAGCGTCGTGACCAGCGCGCCGCTGGCCCAGCCGAACTGGATCCATTTTTCCGGTTCCCAACCTTTAAGGATCGCGTAGAGCATGCCGCCGACATACCCGTCCCCGCCACCAATTCGGTCCAGCACGGTTATTTCCCGGGGTTCCACGACATGCCATTGATCACCCACAGCCATGATAGCGCCCCACAAGTGGCAATTCGTGCTCACAACCTGGCGGAGGGTCGTGGCAAAAACATAAACATTCGCAAAAGCTTGTTTGGCGCGCTCAATCATCCCTTTAAAGCTTTCAATCTTAGCTGCAACCTCATTTCCCCCCGCCTCCGGCCCCTCGATACCCAAACAAAGTTGGAAATCCTCTTCGTTTCCGATCAGGATATCAGACACACTCGCAATCTCGGTAAAAAGTTCGTGAAGTTCCTGCTCTCGGCCTTTCCAGAACGAGGCGCGATGGTTAAGATCAAAGGATATCCGGGTTCCATATTTCTTGGCAGCTCTGGCCAGCTGCAGACAAAACGCACCCGTCTCGGGCGATATCGCGCCGATCAAGCCGCTCATATGTATAACCTGCACACCTTCCTGTCCAAAAATGCGGTCGAGATCGAAGTCTTTTACGTTCAGGGTCCGGCCGACCTCACCGGCACGATCATTATAGACACGCGGGCCACGGGAACCATAGCCGCTGTCGGCCACATTGATTATGTGGCGATACCCCCAGGGACCTCCCTGGTCGATCTCTTTACCTTCGTAATCCATATGGCGACTCGCCAAATTGTCTTTAATGAACCGTGCAAAAGGACTATCCTTCACAAAAGTCGTCAGTACTTTCACCGGCAGTCCCAAATAGGATGAGACACTGGCCACATTGGACTCGGCGCTTGTGGCCGTTAAATTGAAGGTTTCGCTGCAATGCACGGGTTGACCGCCCCAAGGCGTCAGACGAAGCCCTATGCTGGTCGGTACAAGTAAAGCATAGGCACAGTTTTTACGAATTTCGATTTGCATTGGAAGCATCCTTTCCATTCTTGTTATCTGGGTTATAGATTCGAACCGTCATGTATAACGATGATACACGTCTGTTCATCGGTTTTAGCCATCACAACACCTATCGCCGCCAGGTCGACTATTGCCGCGCCACCTTTATCCTTTGACACGATACAGGGTCTCTCCGGCAGGATTCACCAGCAGTCGCTTTTCCGGATCTTGTGCCTGCCATGTGGCCACATTAATATCGTTCGGGTTTTGATAATCCAGATTGACGGCTCGACATTGGTGTTCCGGAACGGCCGTGGCAAGAACCAC
This sequence comes from uncultured Desulfobacterales bacterium, assembly GCA_964435695.1. Lineage (GTDB taxonomy): Bacteria > Desulfobacterota > Desulfobacteria > Desulfobacterales > B30-G6 > CAYTAQ01. Next base: position 10,279 of record CAYTAQ010000109.1, read on the forward strand.
CTGAATACGTGGTTTCTCTACACCATTTTCAAAAGTTCCTGTTCCGCGCACATGGGTCGAATGGGCCAGAACTCCCCGGGGAATCGATGTGAAACGGTCCATCTGGTTAAGGAAATAATCCCGCACATGATACCCGACTTGCCGGATCCAGCGGTCGTGGGTGCAGGAAATTGCATCAACCTGAGGCGCGTAAATTATCAAACGACCGCCGGCGGCGACAACCGGTTCCAGCTTGTACATCACCTTACCGGCGGTCCATAAATCATCATAGTGTGTATGAGCGACTCCCAGCACCTCCATATAAGGGCGACCCAGTAATTTCATATGAATCTGCGCGGACATGGGCACGGCCTCTTCCCAGGCCGATTCCGGGGATCCATAGAACAAGCCATGAAGACCCTCTGGGGAAGATACAAAAGCCAGACAACGTTTTTCGATGGCAATAAAAGACGCCGCCTGGTCGATCATGGCGCGCACCGGCGTGTACTGAATTCCGTTGGTGGCGTAATTGGTTTTCAGGGCGCCAAGCCAGTGGCTGGCATTGATGAATTCAGCGCTCGCAATACCGGGGAAAAAATATTTGTTCCCACCGGAAAAGCCCGCCACTTCATGAGGGAAAACCGGACCTAGAATTAATACCACATCATGTTCCAGGATCTGACGATTCAATCGCAACGTCACGGATTCATGCAATAAGCCTTCGGAGAGGATTTCAACCTGTGATGCATTCAACTCGCCGATTCGTACCAGATGAAGGGGATTGTCCCAGGCATGATTCAGAAGTCCAACAGTGCCATAGGCTGTTTCTTTTTCATGCGGGGTGAGCCCGACCAATTTCAGCAACGCGGTTTCGTCCAAGGGTTGGTGGGTCCCCAATGCGACCATGAAGTTCAGGACTTTCACGCGCGCTTTCAACACATCACTGACGGCTCGGAACAAAACCGGCAAGGGTGCCGTGCGCGTGTGATCCGGAATCAGGACCAGAACCCGCCGGTCATTAAATATCGAATCTGCCAAATAGTCGGTCACCAAGTCCTGGATGGCCGCATCGGACAGGATGGGATGTAAGTTCGTTTTGTCCATGCCCAGGCTCATACGTTGTAGCTGGTTGAAGCGGTCGTGCCGCCGCGGCCGGTCCAATTGGTATGAAAAAATTGGCCCCGGGGTTTGTCTACCCGTTCATAGGTATGGGCCCCAAAGTAATCCCGCTGTGATTGGAGCAGGTTGGCGGGAAGCCGTGCGCAACGATAGCCGTCATAATAGGCCAGCGCGGCGCTTTGCACCGGCATGGGAATGCCCAATTCCACAGCAGTCTTGACAACCCGTCGCCAGGCGGGCAGTGCGCTTTGAATTTCTGCTGCAAAAAAGGGATCTATAATCAAATTCACCAATTCCTGATCGTGTTCGAAAGCTTCTTTGATTTTCCCCAAAAAAACGGAGCGAATGATGCAGCCCCCGCGCCACATGAGGGCGATGCCGCCATAGTTCAAACGCCAGTTGTAGGTTTTAGCCGCAGCCCGCATAAGCTGAAAGCCCTGGGCATAACTAACGATTTTAGATGCATAGAGGGCCTGCTCCAAATCATCTACAAATTGACCGGCGTCGCCTTCAAATTGCGATCCGGGACCGAACAGCAATTTGGAGGCGTTGGCACGTTCCGACTTTAATGCGGAAAGCGCACGGGCAAAGACGGCTTCTCCTATCAGGGTCAAGGGTTGCCCTTCATCCAATGCGGCGATAGCTGTCCATTTGCCAGTCCCTTTTTGCCCGGCCGCGTCGAGAACCAGATCCACGACATACCGGCCCTCTGCATCTCTATGATCCAATATGTCCCTTGTAATCTCGATCAGATAGCTGTCCAGTTTCCCCTGGTTCCATTGAGCAAAAACCTCGTGCATGGCTTGGTTGCTCATGCCCAAGCCTTCTTTCATCAGGTGATACGTTTCTGAGATCATCTGCATGTCGCCGTATTCGATGCCGTTGTGCACCATTTTCACAAAATGCCCGGCACCGTTTTCGCCAACCCAGTCACAACATGCTTGGCCCTCATCCGTTTTGGCGGCGATTTTTTGAAAGATCTCCTTAACATGCACCCAGGCAGCGGGTGAACCGCCGGGCATGATCGAAGGGCCCAGCAAGGCACCTTCTTCCCCACCCGATACGCCGGTACCGATGTAAAGTTGTCCTTTGGATTCCACGTAGGCGGTGCGACGAATGGAATCTGGAAAATGACTGTTCCCGCCATCAATAATGATATCGCCAGGTTCCAGCAATGGCAGTAATTGATCAATCAACTGATCCACAGCTCGCCCGGCCTTGACCAGCAGCATAACTTTACGGGGACGGCTAAGGCCGGCCACCAGTTCCTCGAGGGTGTAACACCCCCTGATTTGCTTGCCTTTGGCTCGGCCTTGGATAAAATCGTCCACTTTATCGGTGGTACGATTGTAAACCGCGACTTTGAAACCATTTCTTTCCAAGTTTAACACCAGATTCTCGCCCATCACGGCCAGACCGATTAATCCAAAATCTGAAGAACTCATACAATTTCCTCCATTATTCCATACTTTTTTAAACCACTTCCTAAAAATAAATGCGTTTTGACCATGCCAAAATTGCGATGCTTAACGCACGGGCAAAAAGGCGTACCGGAACCGCCGATCACAACTCTGTTTTGGCCCGTTAACCCAAAGAACCGTTCTCCCAATGACACAGCATCAGATATTGTACGCCAAATAACCACCATCCACAGGGATCGAAACCCCTGTTACAAACCCCGACGCTTTGTTGCTGGCGAGAAACAGGGTGGCGCCCATCAGTTCATCCGTTTGCCCGAAACGACCAAAGGGTGTATGGGCAATGACCGCCCGTCCCCTCTCCGTGTATTCTCCGGTTTTCTGATCGACCAGAAGCGCCCGGTTCTGTTTTCCCAGAAAAAAACCCGGTGCAATGGCATTCACACGAATGCCGTGCCGGGCGAACTCGTTCGCCGTACCGCAGGTCAGGTTCAACACACCCGCTTTGGCCGCATTATATGCCCAAACTCCCGAAAGCGGCCGGTAAGATGTCATCGAGGTCAGATTGATGATGGATCCTTTGATGCCTTTCTCAATCCAGTAAGCGGCGATCACCTTCGTCGGAATTACCAGCCCTGCGATAAGGTTCAACTTCAGCACCGCTTCAAACTGTGCCGGATCGGTTTCAATGAACGGCCCCTTCCCCAAATTTCCCCCCACACAGTTAATCAGGATCTCGGGGGGACCGAAGGCCGACACAGACGATGCCAAAGCACCGGCCGCCTCTTTTTCAATTCCGGTGTCGACGCGTATGCCCGTTACGCGTTCGGGCTCCCGAGCGATGTTTTTTAATCGATCCAGTGCATCATCGATGGAAGCCTGAGTGCGGCTCCAGATGACGACATTCGCGCCGGCTTTCAACAAC
>CAYTAQ010000110.1:0-13350 GCA_964435695.1 uncultured Desulfobacterales bacterium
GGTTGACGGTTAGTAACCCAAATCAATCGGAACATATTTATGACAACCGGTATAAATCATTAGGGAGCGTCAGCCATATTGCCTTATTCAATCGCTACGGATCCTTTTTATACGGAATGGGCAAGAATAAACGTCGGCAGGACTTATTTTATGGGAGGGATTATGAAAAGTTGGTGTTTTATTATAACACAACTTGTTCTTTTTTCTCTTATTCTTTCAGTAAACGCGGAGGAGGTGAACACAATGATGCAATTGACATCACCAAGTTTTGAGAACCAGAAGAGTATTGCTAAGAAGTTTACATGCGATGGAGAGAATATTTCCCCTACATTGGAATGGTCTGGTGTTCCAGAGGGAACTAAGAGTTTTGCGTTGATTGTTGACGATCCTGATGCTCCTGATCCTACCAATCCAAGGATGACTTGAGTTCATTGGATTCTTTATAATATCCCAGCAACGGTTAGCTCCTTGCCGGAAGGTGTAACCGATATTTTCATAAGCTTTATGCATTGGATATTGTTCTTCCGGATCGGTTCTAATGAAACAGCACCAGGGTGTACTGCCATCAAAAATAAAGAGAATGGCATGCTTTTGGATAAAATAAGATAATTTCAATTTACGGCTTAGAATACCTTAGAAGTGAAGCCATGCGAGTAAGCGGGTTGCGGGTTCACCGACCAACGGGCTAACGGGCTTACGGAATCACAAACCATATTCTGTAAAATGCCAAACCCAAAATGAGTGCGCCGAGAATCATGGCAAGCAAAACGTGATCGCGTGTAAATTTCACTCGCTTGGTTCGTCTTCTCTATCCAAACCAAAAGCGGTGTGCAGTACACGAACCGCCAGTTCGGCATATTTTTCCTCGATCACACAGGAAATCCTTATTTCGGAGGTGCTGATCATGGCGATATTGATATTCTCCCTTGCCAATGCCGTAAACATAATCGCCGCCACACCGGAATGATTCTTCATGCCGACACCGATGACGGATACCTTGGCAATATTTTCATCGCCATATACATCCTCCGCCCCGATCTCCTCTGCGACGGCGCTTTCAATCTTGAGCGCTCTTTCAAAATCCGATTTCGGAACGGTAAACGTCAGGTCGGTCTTTCCGCCGGCACGCGTGTTTTGAATGATCATATCCACCACAATACCCGCCTCAGAAATCGGTGAGAATATTTTTGAAGCGATCCCCGGCTGGTCAGGAACCTTTTTAAGCGTAATGCGGGCATCATCTTTGTTATGGGTTACACCGGATACCAGCAGTTGTTCCATGCCGGAGTCTTCATTTACCACCATGGTTCCCTCCTCGTCGGAAAATGATGATCTTACATGCACGGGCACATTATATTTCTTGGCAAATCCCACAGATCGGATCTGAAGCACCTTCGCACCCAAACTCGCCATATTCAGCATTTCATCATATGAAATTTCTTTCAGTTTCCGTGCTTTTTTACAGACATTCGGATCCGCGGTGTAGATGCCGTCAACATCCGTGTATATCTCACACAAATCAGCCTTTAAGGCGGCGGCAATTGCAACCGCGGATGTATCAGAACCACCCCGCCCGAGTGTTGTGATGTTTCCTCTTGTATCACAACCCTGGAATCCGGCAATCACAACGATGACGCCCTTATCAAGCAATGCTTTTATTCGACCGGCACCGATTTCAATGATGCGGGCGTTGCCGAAATCGCAATCCGTCAAAACATCCGCCTGATGACCGAGAAGGGATTCCGCCGAGTAATTCATCGACTTAAGCATCATGGCCAGAAGCGATGCCGTTGTCTGCTCGCCGGTGGCCAGTAGAACATCCAGTTCACGTCGGTCCGGATTCTTGGTGACACCCTTGGCAAGCTTGATGAGGCTGTCCGTAACACCGGCCATTGCCGACAAGATTACCACGATCTTGTCTCCCTTGTTATAGGATTTAATAATCCGGTTGGCAACATTCCGTATTTTTTCCAAGTCAGCCACAGATGTGCCGCCATATTTTTGAACAATTAAACTCATGTCCGCTCCTTGAAGATTTTTTCAAGTTCTCTTAGCAGATTGTTGCAGCACTGTCCATACCCTCTTAATCGTATCGTACGAACGGATCCTTCCCTGATTTCAAAATGAACCGCTACATGATCCGCCAGATCTTCACGATCCATACGCTCCGCCCATTCGATCACCACAACACCCTCCCTGTGAAGCATATCATACACCCCCGTGCTCTCGATATCGTCCGGTCGGCTCAGACGGTAAAGATCCGCATGATAGAGCATGTGCCGCCCGGGATATTCATTGACCAGGGTGTAAGACGGGCTGGTGATGTAGCAGGCTTCAGGGACCTCAAGTCCTTTGGCCACCCCTTGAACAAAAAGCGTTTTGCCGCTACCGAGAACACCGGTCATGGCGATAACGCTTCCTTTGGAAACGATTTCGCCAAGTACCTGTCCCAAGCCAAATGTTTCGTCTGGCGTATGTGTTGTAATGCTTAGCTCGATTCGCAATACTCCCTTTTCATCCGTCCTTCATTCTTAGTATATTTTACGGATCTCCTGCGGGATCTGCGCCATGACGTCCGTGGCCAGATAACCGATTGGACCGGTCTGGTCTGCAAGGGCGTCAGCAGCGGCGCCATGAAGGTAAACACCGATATGCGCCGACGCTGCCGGTGAATATCCCTGTACGACAAACCCGGCGATCAATCCGGTCAGAACATCTCCCATGCCGCCCGAAGCCATACCGGCATTTCCTGTAGAATTAATAAATACGGTTCCATCGGGATGAGAAATGACGGTTCCCGCGCCTTTAAGGACAACGTACACGCCATATAATGTTGAAAAACGACGGGCGCATCCTATTCGGTCTTCTTGAACCTGCTGGACGGATAGCCTGCACAGCCGTGCCATCTCTCCGGGGTGTGGTGTTAAAATGACCGGACCGCGGACCGCTTTCAGGACTTCCGGTTGATGAGCCAGCAAATTAAGGCCGTCAGCATCAATAACGAGCGGCACACGGCTATGCCTGAGTATATTGAAAAACAGTTCCTTTGTCTCAACGGCCGTGCCGATCCCCGGTCCGATGGCCAGACAGTTTTTCCCGGCAAGAAGTCTTGAAACGGCCTCCAGTCCGGAAGCGTCCAGCATGCCGTCATGTGTTTCCGGCAGGGCATATGTCATGACTTCCGTGACCATCGTTTCCAGGACGGGGTTCAGGCTTTCCGGCACACCCAGCGTAACGAGCCCTGCTCCGGACCTCATGGCGGACATGGCTGTCATAGCCGCCGCTCCTGTTTTGCCCGGAGAACCTGAAATAACCAGAAGGTGTCCGGTTCTCCCTTTATGGGCGTCCGGATTTCTCGGCTGAACCAAAGTCCTGATTCCTTCATCCGTCAGCAGATATTGACGCGGTCTCACTTTCTCTGAGATGAAGCCGGGAATTCCGATATCAACAATCTCAAGATCGCCGGCGCACTGGGCGCCCGGAAATATGACATGCCCGGCTTTTGCAAAGGCAAAGGTCGCCGTCGCTCTTGCGTGGATGGATGTTCCACAGATTTGTCCGGTATCCGAATTGATTCCCGAAGGAATGTCCACTGCAAAGACCGGTTTCTTTAACCCATTGATAAAGTCGATTACCGCTTTGAAATATCCGCTGACATCTGATTTTAAGCCGGTTCCCAAAATAGCGTCCACCCAGACGTCCTGACGATGCATGGCGGGTTTATATTTTCTAAAAACCGCAGGGTCCGGCATTTCGACGACAGGCGTCTTCAGGAAGGCCAAAAGATCGAGATTCGCTTTGGCATCACCCTGGATCTTGTCCTCCTGCGTCAGGAGATAAACGGTTACGGAAATCTTTTTTTGGGACAAATATCGCGCCATGACAAATCCGTCTCCGCCGTTGTTGCCCCTCCCGGCCAGAATCCCCACATTCCGGTTTTGCAGATCAGGGAATTTTTCAAGCATGAATCTGACCGCACCCGTACCTGCGTTCTCCATCAGGACCCTTCCGGGAATGCCGTAAGATTCAATGGTCAGCCGATCCATCTGCTGCATCTCTTTGGCTGTGACGATGATCATAAGGACTCCATTACTCCAATACTCCAGCTTTAGTAAATCATTAAATGCATTGACTATCGGTCTCAAAAGCATGCTTGTTACCGGCTATAGTTCCAGGATTTTCAAAATCTCCTGGCTCTTTTTCTCCATCCGCAGTGCTTCCTCCTCCGATGTTTCATGGTCATACCCGCAAAGGTGGAGAATGCCGTGGACCAGCAATTCGGTCAAACGATCTTCCATGGAAATCCCCGCCATTGCACCCTCCTTTGCTGCTGTTTCAAGTGAGATGGCGACATCTCCCAGCAGATCGGGTGTGATTTCGGCAAAAAGCCCCTCCCTCATGGGAAAGGCGATTACATTTGTCGGCCCCTCCCGTTTTAAATATTGTTTGTTCAAAACAGCGATTTGGGAATCATCCAGCAGGAGGATGGAAAGTTCGCCGTCAGGACAGCCCAAGGCGTTTAAGGTGACCTGAGCTTTTTTCTTCAGGCTTTTCCGAGGTATCCGGTATTTTTTTTGTTTGCTGTCTATCAGTACTCCCATTTTTCCCGTTTCCACTGGTTATGGCGGCGGTTTCTGCGTATTCGATGCGGTGATGATGGATTGCGGTCAGAATTTTGTTAAAGCTCCTGGCAATATTATGCAAATCTTTCAATGTGAGTTCACAGTTGTCCAGTTGTCCGTCCGAAAAAATCTTATTGATCAACTCCTGCACCAGTCGCTGTATTCTTGCCGGTGTCGGGTTTTCAAGGGTTCTGGACGCGGCCTCCAGAACATCGGCAAGCATAACAAGCCCAGCCTCTCTGGTTTGGGGTCTTGGACCGGGATATCTGAAATCATCTATTTTTACAGCATCCTTCCCTTTCAACTGCCTGGCTTTTTCATAAAAATACTGAATCAAGCTAGTCCCGTGATGTTGCTGAATGGTATCGATAATGGCCTGGCCCAGTTTATTCTCCCGAGCCATTTCAACACCGTTCTTGACGTGGGCGATGAGGATTAGACTCGACATGGAGGGCGCCAGTTTGTCATGCCGGTTGATGCCGCCTCGCTGGTTTTCAATAAAATACAGCGGTTTTCTTATCTTGCCGATATCATGATAATACCCGCACACTTTCGCCAGGAGCGGATTGGCGCCGATTTCCGATGCCGCTGCCTCCACCATGGTTCCCACAACCATTGAATGATGATAGGTGCCGGGAGCCTCGATCATCAAGCGCCGCAGGATAGGACGGTCAAGATTTGCCAGTTCCAGCAATGTAATGTCCGTCGTATACCCAAACGCGAGTTCCATCACCGGTGCAAGTCCGGCGGTAACGACACCGGCAACGATACCGCCGATAAACGCAAACGTCGCATCTCCAAGAAGGCTGTATTCCATCAAATTTCCTGAATACACCTCCGCAGCGATTGCCATGGCAATATTCAACAGCCCCAGCTTTAAACCGGCTTTAATGAAGACCTTACGTTCCCGGCAATCGCGAACCCAATAGGCCGCCATGGTCCCGTTGACCAATAAATAAATAAAAACCTCAATCCCGCCATTAAAAACAGCCGCAGTGCACACCGCAATCAATATCGCAAAGGGGATGGCCATCTCCATCCCCAAAAACAGGCATAAGGTCATGGCGCCTGATGCCATGGGAATACCGTAAAACAGTGTCCTGTTCGAAATAAGATTATTGGCTCCGTCCGCCAATGTTTCGGAATAGGATGCAAAGAGTTTTGCGATTACGATATAAAAGATGAAAAGACTGGTAATGAAGAGCAGGTTCTTGTTGAACCCCCCCCCTTTTTTAGCAAGACCCGGAGAATACAGAATGTAGATGACGATCAAAAGGCTCATAATGCTCATCGCCGCACCCACACCCTTGGCCAATATGCCTTTGTTTGTCGAGTGTGCTTCAAGGGATTTGAGCTTCAGCAACTGGATCTCCGTCACCCGTTCGCCTTCCCGCAGCAGCATTTCACCGGCCTTTATTTTATAAAAGACAGGCTTTATTTCCGAAGCCGCCTGCTTTTTTCTTTCCTCGGTTTCATTGCGGTTCAAGGTAATATTGGGGCGGAGCATCCGCTGGACCATGTCGACGATTAAGTTTCTTAAATTATAATTGATATCTTTCAGGAGCGGTTGCCCGATAATGCGGACCATCACTTTGGATTGATCCAGACCGTAATATCCTCGCAGGTTCGTCACCTTTTTTTCGGTTTTCAGATCAATCTCCCTCAGGCTGATGCCCCTTTCGGATTCCTCGAGAAATATCTCTTTATTGGTAACAACGCCATTCTCCAGGATTTCGGATAATATTTTGGTGATAAAATAAGAAATGTCTTCTGAAAAGCCTTCTTTTTCGAGAAGTGCAAACGCGCCGCTGCTCAGGGATAGATCCAGCTTTTTCTCAAATTCGGGTTTCTTTTCCCAAACAATATTCTTGATTTTGTTTAAATCGCTTTCCGGAGGCCTTGCCTGCCCGACATCCGCTGCCGTCGGATTCGATGGTGCATTCTGGGTTTCATCCGTCGCTGCAGGCGCTTCTTCCGCAGGTTGTCTTAAAATTGTTCGCATTTCTTCAAAAGCGCTGTCGGTGTTTTGCGTCAATTTCGCCAGAAGCGTGGTGTCATGGTCATAAACCGTCAATACTTTTTCTATCGCTTCTCTTTGGTTTGCAGCTGTGGCTGCTTTATCCTCAAACAGAAAATCCTTTGGCGCCTTGATGTCTTTCTCTACAACATCGCCCAATTGGTATGTGTGCTGCCTTACGATCAAGCTCGGATAGATAATGACGGTGACCGTCACGGTCACGATCGCCAATAACAGCCATTTGAAATACTCACCAAGGCGGTAAATGGCTTCAATCGAGCCCTTGTTTTTTTCTTTTTTCATTTTGCTTTTTTAATTCCAGTTCTTCGTATGCTTTAATGACATCCTGAACCAGTTTATGGCGCACGACATCTTTCTTTGTAAAGAAGGTAAATTTGATTCCCTCAATATGATGGAGTATGTTTTTCGATTCAATCAGGCCCGACGTTTTCTCCGTCGGCAAATCAATCTGCGTAATATCACCGGTGATGACCGCTTTTGAGCTGAAACCGATCCTCGTAAGAAACATTTTCATCTGTTCCGAAGTCGTATTTTGCGCCTCATCCAATATAATGAACGAGTCATTCAATGTCCGCCCCCGCATAAAAGCAATAGGCGCCACTTCAATAATGCCGCGCTGCAGCATGGCGGACACCTTTTCAAATTTCATCATATCGTGCAAAGCGTCATACAAGGGTCTCAAATAGGGATCCACTTTTTCGGCCAGGTCTCCCGGCAGAAAGCCGAGAGCCTCACCAGCTTCGACAGCGGGCCTTGTCAGAATGATCCGGTGGACGATGCCTTTCGACAGGGCCGCCACCGCCATGGCCATGGCCAGGTATGTTTTTCCGGTTCCCGCAGGGCCGATGCCGAAAACAATATCATAATGCCGAATGGCATCAATATAATCTTTTTGCGCCCTGCTTTTCGGTGTAATCGCCAGTTTTTTCGAGGTAATGAACACGGTGTCCAAAAAAATATCCTTCAGATCCGCCTTATCATCCTCGGACAACACCCGAATGGCATATTCCACATCATTTTCATAGATCGGATAGCCTTCTTTCAACAGGAGATAAAGTTGGTTGAGAACATTCTCAGCAAGTTTTGTATCAATATCATCGCCCTGTATATTCGCCGTATTGCCCCTTGTATGAATTCTGACGCCCAATGCATCGGCAATCCTTTGCACATTGCCGTTATGCTCGCCAAAAAGCTGTCTGGCTAGTTCGACATTCGGGAACATCACTTTTAGATAATTATTTTCTTCTTCACGCGTCATTGAAAAAACTTTTCCTGACAGTGGTTTTCGGTGCTTGATTATTTCTTCGTGCATAACGTATCACATCCTTTAAAATCATTGCAAACGACAATTTCGGTGAACCATGTTAAAAAATAACCTTGACTGAAAAGGCATCGCTTTGTTAGATTGCTTTTTTAATCGTTTCCAAACGAGTCAATCCACTAAAGTTTCTGTTTACCGGTTGAATTATACGAGTGTCTGCAGGTGTGGATATATGAGTCCATTTGATATTCTTATAGCTGTTATCATAGGCTTCTGCCTCATCAGGGGCATCTTCAGAGGTCTTGTTAAAGAGTTGTCTTCAATTGTTGGTGTGATGGCGGGATATTATGCCGCTTATTCCTATTACGCCTATCTTGCGAAATTGCTGTCTAAATTTCTATCCTTTAGCGCTTATAGCGAAATCGTCTCTTTTTTGCTGATTTTCTGCGCTGTATTTATCATAATCAGCATGATCGGCGTTATTATCAAGTACCTGTTAAGCATCTCTTTCTTGGGTTGGACCGACCGCATTTGCGGCGCCGGTTTCGGCTTGATCAAGGGATTGCTCATCACCTTTATTCTTTTCATTGCATTCACCACATTCCTTCCAAGAGACAACACCATCATGAAAAAATCTCTTCTGGCGCCCCATCTATCCTATATTCCTGCGAAAATGATAAAAATCGTCAACAAAGACATGAAACACCAGTTTATGGAAAGCATAGAAGGCTTGAAAAAAGCTTGGAAAACAAAATAGATAAAACAGATGCTTCGTTCGGCTCCATCAGCAAGCTGATTGAAACATTAAGAGGCAAGAATGGATGCCCGTGGGATAAAAAGCAGACCCCCCGTTCCCTTGTTCTCTATCTCATTGAAGAGGCTTACGAACTCATGGATGCCATTCATTCCGGCACTCACCAGGATATCTGCGAAGAGCTCGGCGATATTCTGTTTCTTGTCCTTTTTATCGCCTCGCTGTTTCAAGATAGAAAATCCTTCACGACCGAAGACTTGATTCGTCTCAACGTGGAAAAAATGACCCGTCGTCACCCCCATGTATTCGGTAATGCCACGGCAGATACGCCTGAAGAAGTGAAGCAGCGCTGGAGTCAAATAAAATCAAAGGAAAGAAAAGGCCGCACTGCATCATCAATTCTCGATTCCATACCGCAAACCCTTCCCGCCCTGATGCGGTCCTATCGGATTTCCGAAAGAGCCGCCAGAACCGGATTTGACTGGCACGATATTTCAGGCGTCATGCAAAAAGCAGAAGAAGAATGGCATGAGTTTAAAAAAGAACTGGCTGATGACGGGAATAAAAATAATGTGGAAGCCCGTTCCATGGAATTGGGAGATGTCCTGTTCACCCTTGTCAATGTCGGCCGGCTTTCAAAAATTCACCCTGAAGAGGCCTTGGTTTCGGCCACAAAAAAATTTGAAACCCGTTTTAAAGCCATGGAAAAACTGGCAGAGGAAAGCCGCCGTCCCTTTGAATCCCTTTCATTCGAAGAAATGCACGTGCTGTGGGACAAGGTGAAGAAAATGTGAATAGCTGAACTTCCAACGCCCAACATTCAACACTCAACGTTCAACAATCAAGAAGGAATCCTATCGATTTCACAACTTCTCAATTTCCATTATATTTCCAGCTAAAAGATGCTGGAGCGTAGCGACATCCCTCTTCGACGTTGAAAGTTCGATGTTGAATGTTGGACGTTCGTTTTATTAAAATCCTTGGACATTCATTTTACAGTATTCATGTTCGATCTGAATTGTTTTTTTAGTTTCCACACCAGCGTGAAAACTAAAAAGAATCAGAGGATCAATCATCAAAATTGCCTTTGGACCCCTTATCCCCTCCGATCAGAGCCCCCTTTTCGATAATTTTTTCTGCGGTCCACATGCCTGGATCTTCTATGCGACCCGCTTTGGGACCCGGATCATATGACCCGACAGCCAGCATGCTCTCAATGGCGATGTCGGCGGTATCGACAGCATTGAATACCTGAGTCAGCATGTTGTATGTAAAATCTTCCACCCGTTTCGCCATTCGCTCGCGAACAACCAGGGGCTGTCCCAGCAATTTGTTTTCAAAAGGTAAATTGAGATTTTTGTAATTGCCGCCCTTCAAGCCCGCAGCCTCAGCATAGGCGACCATGCTCCGCCACATTTCCTCAGTGACGCCCTCCCCCTCAACTTTTATCAAATTTCCTTCGTCACTCATGATGGCGTTTCCATAGTCATTCACCTCAAGCCCCCAGGAAATCATCTGCAGCGCCGTTGCCACATTTGCCTTGGTTGTATGGGTTTTTGCTGCAATCTCCCTGAGCCTGTCGGAATTGTTGCCGGAGGTGCCATGCTGTGCGCCCGATACCTTATACTCGGAAAGCGCTTCATGAATTTCCGCTGTCAATTCAACCTGAATGCCCTGGCCGCTGGCCTCAATTCCGTGAGTCGTTCCATTATTCAATGCGATCCAATCAGGAAAAATATCATGCGCATTCAACCCTTGAATAAGGAACAGCGCTTCCTCCACGGTGGACAAACCTTCCTTGCCCTTGATCTCTCCCACCTCTGTTTCTAGACCCGCCCATTTGGGAATAAAGGGATTCAATGCAAGGTTGGCCAACAAATTTTTATCATCCGGCAAATGCGATGCATCCACGGCGATGGACGTTACACCGGCTTCAAACAAGGTGGGAATTTCCACTTTTGCCGCTTCAATATCCGATTCTTTCTTGATACCGTAATGATCCGCATGCACAGCCACGGGAATAGTGATGCCCAGTTCATTGCAAACCGCATCCACTTGTCGGGCAATGTTCCAGAAATTTACAGCACAATATGCATTGGCCCCGCCTTCCGACCTGGCAATTTCGATGATAATACATGAGTTGGCGCGTTGCGCCGCCCTGAGCACTCCTCGAATGACAAAATTGTTTCTGCCGTTTGCAGCCATGGAGATGGCTTTGCCTTTGGCAAGCATGGCCCTGTCAATGAATTTACCGCTCACGATAAGTGCTTGCGAATTCGGGAAAAGTTTAACGATATTGGGTGGACGAACCACCGAAAGCGCCTTTAAAAAATCATTATGTGAAGTCATGGCCTGTCCTCCTTGCGATTGTTTACCGGGTAAATTCTTTTTAAGCTTATTTTTATACCAAGCACATTTTTTGTCAATGTTTTACTTCTACGATTGACATCGGTGCTTTTAATTATAAATTGATTATTTCTGAATAAAACGATATCACCATAACCCAAGCATTATGAATTCATTACCATCGAATACCGAAATATGAAAACGAAACTTGCTTATCTATCATTCTTTTTTCTCTGTTTTTTCTGGGCATGCGCCCCCCAAAAACCCTTGCCGCCACTACTCGAACCAACGGAACCACCCGAGATAAAGGCCCTGGCAGATCAATCGCTTTTTGAAACCGCCGAAAACCTGTATTCCAAAAAATCATACGAAGCGGCACGCGATCAGTATGCGACATACATCCGGCAATTCCCGCGGGGTGCCGCCGCTGCTCTCGCACTGATGAGGTTGGGAGAAATTCATACGATTTTGAAAGCGTTTGAAAATGCGAGAGACGCCTACCGGAAATTGATTAACGAACATCCTGAAGACCCGCTTGTTTCAGATGCCATGATCGGGATACTCGACGCTTTTAACAAGGACGAAAAATTTAATGAAGCCATCCAATATTCATTTGAGATTCCGGATAAAAATCTCACAGAAGAGCAGCTGTTAAAAAAAGAGACCCTTTTGGGGGATGCGTTTCTGGCGACCGGCTCTGCGGTGGATGCATTCTATTTTTACAGTCTGGTTTACAGTCGATCGACAGGACCGCTCAAGGATCGAACGCTCATTAAATTAAAAGATGTATTGCCGCAGCTCAACAGGATCCATGCCGATTATTTATTGTCGCGCTTGGAAGATCCCATGTTAAGGGGGCATCTTCTCTACCACATGGGATTGCTCAATATCGAAGCCGGCAGAACCGAATACGCCATAGAATCCCTGAATGAACTTATCAATCGATATCCGGAGCATGAACAGGCTGAACCCGCCAAAAACCTGTTAAAAAAAATTTTTTTCTCATCCATCAAGAGCCCTTACACCATCGCTTGCATACTTCCCTTAAGCGGTCCATACGAAAGTTATGGCAACAGGGCGCTGAAAGGAATCGAGCTGGCTTTTGACGAATATAACCATAAAAACCCGCAATCGCCCCTGCGCATCGTCATTAAGGATACCCGCTCCGATCCGTATCAAGCCATGTTGGCGGTCCAGGAAATCGATGCGGAAAACGCGGCCGCCATCATCGGACCGATTATAACGGCGGAACCGGCGGCATATGAAGCACAAAGCAGGGGAATTCCCATCATCCTCCTTACCCAGAAAGAAAAGGTAACCCAAATCGGTGATTTTGTTTTCAGAAATTTTATCACGCCTGAAATGCAGGTCAATGCAATGACAACCTTTGCTGTGAAAAACCTCGGTCTGCACCGGTTTGCCATTCTCTATCCGGACGAGAACTATGGAAAAACCTTTATGAATCTTTTCTGGGATGCGCTCCTTGCCGCGGGAGGCCATGTGGCCGGTATTGAATCTTTTGATCCGGAACAAACCGATTTTGCCGAACCCATAAAAAAATTGGTGGGGCTACACTATGAAATACCGGAAGATCTTGAAATTTCATTTGAGTTGCTGCCGGAAACATCTGATGACTTGGATCCAGGCCTGAATGCCCAGGCCGACCCTTTTGCGCTTTTTCCCGATTTTTTTAAAAATATTCCCGAACTCTTTTATCAATGGCCTCAAAAGGAATACGGTCCTCTGGTCGCCGAAGACGACCCGGGATCAACACAGACCGAAGCGCCTGAACCGATCATTGATTTTGAAGCTATTTTCATCCCTGACGCCCCTAAGAAAACCGGATTGATCATTCCTCAGTTGGCATTTTATGACATTGAAGACGTACTTTTAATCGGGACCAATTTGTGGCATTCCGATAATCTGTTGAAAATGTCCAGGCAGTATGTCCAGGGCGCTGTGTTGCCGGATGGTTTCTTTGACGGGAGCAACACTCCCCATGTTCAGACGTTTATCTCAACCTTCAAACGAGCGTTCGGCACAAAGCCGGGGTTCATCGAAGCCGTTGCCTACGATTCGGCCCACATCATCTTTCACGTGCTTTCCAATACCGATATACATTTTAAAAGCAACCTTAAAGATGAATTGTTGAACCTGGTCGCGTATCCGGGAGTAACGGGAAAAACCTCTTTTGATTACAAAGGCGATGCCCTGAAAAAGCTTTATATTCTAAAAATCAAAGGCAATCGCTTCGTGGAAATCCAAAACCCCTGATTCGGGCGTTTCAATTTATCCCAGCAAATAAAATCCAAGAGAACGGTTCCCTGTG
>CAYTAQ010000111.1:0-13246 GCA_964435695.1 uncultured Desulfobacterales bacterium
CCATAAAAGAATCGATCGCCTATTGAAAAGAGACCGCGATCAACTCGAAAAGGCCTGCAAAGAGGCCACAGCTACAGCATTTTTTTGCCGTGCCGATGCGCAGGTTGCGGCAGACAAACTCACACATTCAGCAAATACGAGCTATCATCAGATTAGGGCAGATATCGAAAAAGTACCAAGGTTTGGCCGTGGCAGGCCTGCCAAAGACAAACCGCGAACACCGTTACGTTATGAGTATGTGCTAACCACCAAAATTGTGGAAGCACCGGAAAAGGTCGATCCCTTAAGAACTCAAGCCGGCTGTTTTGTGCTCCTTACCAATCTGGTCGATCAACAAGATGATTGGCCAGGCGTCGAATTGTTGAAGTTGTACAAGAGCCAGATTGGTATCGAAAAGAATTTCAGCTTTCTTAAGGATCCGGTCATAGTCAACAGCATCTTTCTAAAAAAGGCTGAAAGGATCGAAGTCCTGGGTCTTGTACTATTAATTTCACTACTAATTTGGCGATTGATGGAGCGCTCTATGCGCCAATATATTAAAACCAATGACCGTACCCTAACCGGTTGGGAACGCCGGCCGACTAAGAAACCGACTGCATTTATGATGACCACAAAATTTACTAAAGTACTAGTCATTACCATAGGGCAACACCGTCAACTAGCAAGACCGATAAAAGAGTTTCAACACGAGTACTTAAAAGCAATGGGGGTTACTGCGGAAATATTTACCGTCCCGTAAAAATATATTGTGTTGAAAGTCCATTAGACTAAAAATTACTCAAATACCCCTTATTAGGGGTGAGGAATGTACGATAAATGATATGATCTTCATGGTTCCCTGACGCTTCGGACACACCAGCGGGTCCATATGATAAATCTTCTGATTCAATCGGTCCCAGTGCTTCCGCATAGCACGGGATGTCAGAACCGGTTCCATCAATGTCTGCACCGCGTAATCCGCACCCGCCTTCTTTCTCATGCCGCGCGTTTTGTTTGAATAATAACCATAATACTGGCATATCTACTCCCCCCGGTTCGGAATATGGGCGGTGAGCTGCGCCAGCCAGTCCAGAGCGTCAAATGTTTTAGACGATGAGTCACTGAAGCTGCTTCAAAGATCTGGCAGTACAAAAACCGAACACGATTAAAATTATCCTCGACGCCGCCATCAAGGCATGACTGAAATGAATTGTTTTATGTAGATTGGACATCAACATATCTGTTTTCGTATCGTAATATTTTCATGGTGTTCTATTTTCAACATACCTCCAACTTATACCATCGCCCGGCAAACTGGAATGTACATGCAACGAATATAATTTTTCCAAAGTTGTGTTTTTCAGATATCCCATTTTGGCGGTTTTCCATTTTACTTGTATTTTTGTAAGAAAAGGGATGATGATAGGCAGTCCATCAATGACAGTAACCCAGGAAGCTGGAC
Organism: uncultured Desulfobacterales bacterium; assembly: GCA_964435695.1. Lineage (GTDB taxonomy): Bacteria > Desulfobacterota > Desulfobacteria > Desulfobacterales > B30-G6 > CAYTAQ01. The sequence continues at coordinate 1,442 of CAYTAQ010000111.1, forward strand.
AACCTTAACTTGTTTAACCATCGAAGTTTATGAACCATACAACGAGCCGGGGGAATTGGAAATGGATAATATAACAAAAGCGTTATTTTTTCAACCCTCGGGAGAACGGCTGCCCGCGGTCTTGAAACCGTCGCAATCGGTCAAGCAATGCCGGGTTGGGTCATGGAGTTGGTTGAAAATCTCAAGAACGGGGACACCAAAACCTATCAGCCTTGGGAAATGCCGAACAGCGGAATGGGTGTGGGCTTGAACGATGTTGCCCGGGGTTCTTTAGGCCACTGGATTGAAATTGAAAACAAGAAGATCAAGAATTACCAGTATGTGGTCCCATCCACCTGGAATCTCGGACCACGGGATGAAAAAGGCAAATTGGGCCCGGTGGAGGAAGCCCTGATCGGGACACCGATTGCGGATCCCAAACGACCGCTGGAGGTATTGCGGACCGTGCATTCATTTGACCCGTGTATCGCCTGCGCCGTTCACGTCATCGATCCTGATTCAAACCAGGTTTACAAGGTCAGCGTATTATAACAACATGCCCGGCTTTCCCTCTAGTGGGAAAGCCGGGACATTTCTTCGCGTCAGCATTCCTTCCAGATGCATCATCGACAAGATAATTCATGCGCCCGTCTTTATTAACCGGTTTTATTTTCTTGCTATCTCATGATATGCGGGTTAGAAATATTTATGGATGAAAAACATGTTATGATCCTGGGCGTCGGCTGTATTCTTTTTTCTGATGAAGGTTTCGGCGTACGGGTCATTGAAAAGCTGCAGACGCAATATAAATTTCCGGAAAACGTTTCGGTGGTGGATGGCGGCGTCTTGGGAGTGAATCTCCTGGGGGTCATTTCGCAGGCAGACCATCTGATTGTCGTGGATGCCATTCGCAACAAGGGAAACCCCGGCGATATGTATCGGCTGTATGATAAGCAGATACCTGAACGCATCAGGGCTAAAAACTCCATTCACCAGGTGGATTTCCTGGAGGCGCTTACATTGTGTCAAGTCTTCGATAAAGTACCTGATACGGTCATTATCGGTGTGGAACCGGAGGATATCGAAACCCTGAGCATCGAACTGACGCCGGTCATTCAATTAAAGGTGGATCCAATGATCCAAATGGTCTTAACGGAACTCGATCGGCTGGAAGTTCCTTATTACAAAAGAAAGCACAACCATGTGTCTCGCAATCCCATCTAAAATAGTGAAAATTGAAAACGGCATGGGGATTATTGATGTCGACGGTGTTCAGAGACGAACAAGTCTTCTCCTGATTGAAGATGCAACGGTGGGTGACTATGTCATCGTTCATGCGGGCTTTGCTTTGCATAAAATCGATGAAGTCGCTGCCATGGAATCTTTAAGAATTCTAAAGGAAGCCGCCGCCTTTGCTGAAAAAAGAGAAGAGGAAGAATAGCGCGCGGTTGGCAACGGAATCAAAAAAAATCAACATCAATGGCATTGTCCAAGGGGTCGGCTTCAGGCCCTTTGTGTATCAGCTGGCAAAAGCGCATCATCTCAAAGGCCATGTCGCCAATACCGCAACAGGCGTATTGCTGCATATCGAGGGACTCGGCGAGGATATTGAATCCTTTTGCCGCAATTTAAAAGAAAAGGCGCCCCCCCTTTCCCACATCACACAAATCAATATTCAATCGGCACCATTAAAGCATTATAGCAACTTTTCGATTATCCAAAGCAAAACAGGAACCCACCGGTTCACGCTTATTTCGCCGGACATGTCGATTTGCGATGACTGCAGACGGGAGCTGTTCGACCCGAAGGATCGCCGGTATGGTTATCCGTTTATCAACTGTACCAACTGCGGACCGCGGTACACCATCATTGAAGACATCCCTTACGACCGGCCTAAAACTTCCATGAAGCATTTTAGCATGTGTCCGCAGTGCCGGCGCGAATACGATGATCCTGAAAACCGTCGATTTCATGCCCAGCCCAATGCCTGCCCTGTCTGTGGCCCGCGCATTTCTCTTCATGACAACATGGGTGGCGAGATTTCCGCAGCAAATCCAGTGGAGCACGCGGCAACCCTTCTTAAACAGGGATTTGTTTTTGCCATAAAGGGTCTGGGCGGATTTCACCTGGCGGTGGACGCAGAAAATGCAGCGGCGGTTCAAACGTTGCGAAAAAGAAAGCTTCGTGAGGAAAAACCGCTGGCGGTCATGTCCTACGATCTTTCGGCCGTCAGGCAATACGCACATATTTCCAGAGAAGAGGCCGCCATCTTGGCATCACCCCAACGGCCCATTGTCCTTTTGAGAAAAAAGCAGGACACCCCTCTTGCAGCGGAGATTTCACCCGGAAACCGGACCGTCGGGGTCATGCTGCCTTACACGCCGCTGCATTATCTTCTATTAAGACAAAATATTAAGGCCCTGGTCATGACCAGCGGAAATCTGAGCGAGGAACCGATCGCCATTGACAATGCAGATGCATATGATCGTCTAAAAAATATCGCGGATTATTTTTTAACACATGACCGGGACATCTATCTCAGGAGCGATGATTCGGTGGTCAAGCACATTGGGGATGAGATGCGATTTTTCAGGCGATCCAGAGGGTATGTGCCCATACCTGTTTTTCTCAAAGAAAAAATCCGCCCGGTTCTTGCCTGTGGTGCGGAACTGAAAAATACGATCTGTTTGACCAAAGAGAATTTTGCATTTTTAAGTCAGCATGTGGGAGATCTTGAAAATCTTGCCACCTACTCATTTTTTAAAAAGACGATTGCGCATCTGAAACGCATCCTCTCCATCAAACCTGAAATCGTGGCTTTTGACATGCATCCGGATTATTTGAGCACCCAATATGCCACAGAGCAGGAATCGATAGTGAAAGTGGCGGTTCAGCATCATCACGCGCATGTTGTCAGCTGCATGGCTGAAAATAAGGTGTCTGAGCCGGTTATCGGGCTGTCATTCGACGGCACCGGGTATGGAACAGACGGCAAGATATGGGGCGGAGAGATCATCCTCGCCCGCTATGAGCGGTTTGACAGGCTTGCCTACCTGTCCTATACCGCCATGCCCGGTGGTGCGGCTGCCATCAAGGAGCCCTGGCGAATGGCCATCAGTTACCTTTACCGGACGTACGGCAAAGATTTGTTCAATCTCAAGCTGCCTTTGATTCAACGTATTGAAGAGAACAAGATCCGGATCATTGTTGAGATGATAGAAAAGAAAGTAAATTCGCCAGAAACATCCAGCCTGGGGCGATTATTTGACGGCGTTGCCGCCATTGCCGGCATCAGGCAGAAGACGGCCTATGAAGGCCAGGCGGCCATGGAACTTGAAATGGCGGCAGGATCGCCGGGAGATGAAATCTATGAATATGATCTAAGGTCTGAAACTGTTTTGAAAATTGAGCCCCAACCGATCATTGAAGGCATTGTTAAAGACATTGAAAAAGGTGTTGCCGTGTCCCGGATCAGTGCAAAATTTCATGCGACGCTGATTCACCTGTTTTTGCAGGTATGCGAAAGGTTGAAAGAGGAGACCCGCATCAAACGGGTGGCGCTCAGCGGTGGCGTGTTTCAAAATTCGATCCTACTGGCAGGTTTGAAAAAATCTCTTGAAAAACAAGGGTTTGTTGTCCTGACGCATGAAAAAGTACCCACCAACGATGGCGGGATTGCGCTGGGGCAGGCGGTGATTGCAGATGCGGTCAGCCGTTAGCCGGTTGGCCCGTGTGCCCGTTAGCCCGTTTGCCGGTCGATCATGGGCACACGGGCTAACCGGCTAACGGGGTAACGATAAATAAAGATGGGTCAATTGAGTTTTAGTATGAAGCAGTAATGTCATGCAAGAGGCGGAAAAATGGCGATTAAGCACATGGAAGAATACCGGGATGCCGGTATTTCCCGGGGACTGATTCAACAGATTCAAAGGGTCCGCATAAGGCCGATTCGCCTGATGGAGGTATGCGGGACTCATACAGTCAGTATTTTCAGAAACGGGATTCGATCACTGCTGCCGGATACCATCACCCTCCTTTCAGGACCCGGATGCCCGGTGTGTGTGACAAACCAGAGCGAAATCGATGCATTCATTGCTTTGGCAAAGATCGAAGATGTCATTATTACCACCTTCGGTGACTTGATGCGTGTTCCGGGTACAATGTCCTCGCTGCAGAAAGAACGGGCAAACGGGCACGATATCCGGGTGGTTTATTCCATCATGGATGCGCTCGACATTGCCGAAAAACATCCGCATAAACCGGTCGTATTCTTGGGGGTGGGATTTGAGACTACAGCGCCCACCATCGCGGCTGCCGTAGCAGATGCGAAGCGTATGAAACTGAAAAATTTTTTTGTTTATTCCGCCCATAAACGGGTGCCGCCGGCCCTGGAGGCGCTCATGTCAATTGATGCTATCCGGATCGACGGATTTATTTTGCCGGGCCATGTGTCAGTGATTACGGGTCTAAAGGCCTATCAGCCGTTTTTTGACCGGCATCACGTTCCGTGTGTGGTGTCGGGCTTTGAACCGGCGGATATCCTGCAGACGATATGGCTGTTGGTCCAACAGATTGAGCAAAACCGTCCTGCGCTTGGAAATGCCTATGGCAGAGCAGTGACGGATGAGGGCAATCCCAAAGCCTGCGCACTTATGGAGGAAGTTTTTACGATAACGGATGTCGCATGGCGGGGGATCGGCGTGATACCACAAAGCGGATTAAAGATCAGAGACGCCTTTTCGGCATTTGATGCGGAAAAAGCGTTTTCAATCGATATCTCTGAATCGGAAAGCCCAAAGGGGTGTGCGTGCGGCGAAATACTAACCGGAATCAAAACACCGCCGGAATGTCCGCTCTATAAAACGGTCTGCACGCCAATGGACCCGGTGGGGCCCTGCATGGTGTCCAGCGAGGGGACCTGTGCAGCATACTACAAGTATCATAATTAGATTTGATCGAGACTCTATACCTCTGTTGGAGGACACGGATAGGTTCTACTGATCCGGAGAGAATAAAAAACGAATGTTGAATAAAGAATAAACAATATCCAATGATGAAGGATGGAATCGCGTTGCTCTGTCATTTTCAAAGAAAAAAAAGATAGCATTCCTTACTTGGATATTCATCAATCGATATTGGATATTGGACATTCAAATTCACGTATTCAAGGACAAAGAAGTGCAGCATAATTCTGTAATACTTGCTAATACTGCAAACTAATGACCAAACACCAAACACAAAATACAAACACATGAAACCCGATAAAATACTACTTGATCACGGCGCAGGGGGGAAAATGTCTCATCACCTGACGGTGGATATGATACTTCCCATATTTGACAACCCGATTCTGGCGGATCTCAACGACGGCGCCATATTCGAAGTTGCAGGAAAGCGGTTTGCCTTTTCCACCGATACCTACACGGTGGATCCGATTTTTTTCCCGGGGGGGAATATCGGGGATTTGGCCATCAATGGAACCGTCAACGATATCGCCATGTGCGGGGCGTCCCCTCTCTATTTGAGTGTTGGACTTATCATTGAAGAGGGATTTCCCCTGAAGGATCTGGAAACCATTATGGCCAGGATGGGACAGGCTGCTGAAGAAGCGGGGGTTTTGGTGGTTACCGGCGACACAAAGGTTGTTCCGAAGGGAGCCGTGGATAAGATATTTATCAACACATCTGGTATGGGCACGATAGTGGACGGCATTGACGTTTCCTGCAAAAAGGCACGCGTGGGCGATCAGATTGTCTTGAGCGGCACTATTGCGGACCATGGGGTGACCATCCTCACCCAACGGGAAGGGATGCGTTTTGAGGCGGACGTTCAAAGTGATTCCGCGCCCTTGAACCTGCTGGTGGCAAAAATGTTTGCCGCAGGCAGCGGGATTCATGTGTTACGGGACCCCACCCGTGGCGGGGTCGGCACCGCCTTGAATGAAATTGCAGGAAAATCGAATGTCGGAATCAAAATTGTTGAGGAAAAGATACCGGTCAAACCCGAAGTCGCAGGCATGTGTGAATTGTTGGGACTTGATCCCCTGTACCTTGCGAACGAAGGGAAACTGCTTGCATTTGTTGACCCGGACGATGTGGCGGCGGTTATGGCGGCAATGAGGGCGGATGCGTATGGTAAAGCGGCGACCGTTATCGGTGAAGTGGTGGCGGACCATCCGCGCAAAGTCGTTATGGAGACCCGGATCGGTGGCACGAGAATTGTGGATATGCTGACGGGGGAGCAGTTACCGCGAATTTGTTGATGATGCAGTTGATATGCATCATATCAGATAATTTCTTGTTCACACGCTTCTGCATGGGAATGCATATCCAACACGGATACTATATAGCATGCATCATCGATTTATTTTAATAATCCCTGCAACCCTTCTACTGCTTGTCATGCCGTTCGGCTGCGGTACCAAAAAGGAAACGGCCTTTGACGGTGCGACCATGGGAACGACCTACCATATTAAGGTCATCAGCGGATATTTTAAAAGCACAGCCGGATTGAAAGCCAAGATCGATGCCCGGCTTCATACGATCAATCAAAGTATGTCCACCTATCTCCCGGAGAGTGAAATCAGCCGCTTTAATGCATTACAAAGCACGGAGGAGAAAATGCATGTCTCGCGTGATTTCTTTCAGGTGCTCCAGGTTGGGGAGCTGCTTTACCGCATGACGAATGGCGCTTGGGATGGGACCGTGAAACCGCTTGTAAATCTCTGGGGGTTCGGCAACACGGAAAATAAATACGCTGTACCCGAAAAAGAACGCATAGCGAGCATGTTGAAAGAAATCGGTTTCCGCCATATTGAGTTGTCCGGTACGGGAGAGATCCGAAAAAAGAAAATACCCCTGTCCCTCGATCTGGCCAGTATCGCAAAAGGGTATGCAGTCGATCAGATCGCAGTACTTATCCGCAGTGAGGGCATTCATGATTTTCTAGTGGAAATCGGGGGCGAGGTGTATGCGGCCGGATTCAGAAAAGATAACAAAAAATGGCGGGTCGGCGTGAACCAGCCGTCCAAAGGCGCCCGCTTCGACGCCGTATACGGCATCGTGGAACTCCAGGACAAGGCCATGGCCACCAGCGGAGATTATCGGAATTATTTTGAAATGAGTGGAAAAACATATTCGCATATTTTGGATCCAGGGACCGGATATCCGGTAACCAACGGTGTAGTAAGTGTTTCCATCACGGCGACAACGTGTGCATTTGCAGACGGCCTGGCCACTGCGGTGATGGTGATGGGCCGGGAAAAGGGCTTGGCGCTTATTGGGACGTGCGTGGACGTGGAAGCCTTCATCATCGTCCGAAATCACGAGGGTATGCTTGAAACATACGCCTCCCAAGGGTTTAAAGCAAAGATAACGCCCCTTACGAAAACACAAAAATCAGAAAACACGAAAGATTAATGATGGCAAAAAAACCATTCAAAGGCGTATCGTTCCGTCGGATTCTGGAGTGGCAATTGCGACGACCGAAGCTGGTTATCGGCGCCGTGGTTGTGATCACGCTCCTTTTTGCATGGTGGATCCCGAATCTTTCTTTCAAAACATCCATCTATGACCTGATCATCGAGGACCTCCCGGAGACCGCACGGTATGAGGCATTCAAAGGCATTTTCGGCTCTGATGAAATCATACGGGTGGTCATCAAAGCGGAAAATGTGTTCGAGGACACGACGTTTAAAAAGATTCAGGCGCTGTCCGATGAAGCCGCGGGCATTGCCGGCGTAAGGCGGGTCATCAGCCTGCCGGAGATCAAGAAGGCGGTGGATCTTTCCGGGAACTGGGATCTTGCCAAGTTCAGGAATGTCCTGAACGGCGTTGAATTGTTCAAGCGGAATCTTTTTTCGGAAGATGGGCAATCAACGGTACTGACGCTTGTGTTAACCACAGAGGCGGATCCGGATGCCGTTATCGCCGCTGTCAAGCGGATGATTGACAATGCACCGGACACGCTCTCTTTGTATCAGATCGGCATGCCGCTCGTTTCACAGGCGCTTGCGTATCTTACGCAGAAAGATTTTTTCCGGCTGCCCCCTATTACCTTCATCCTGATTGCCGTTATCCTGCTGTGCATCTATAAAAATATTCTGCATCTTTTGCTCCCCTTGGTATGTGTAACGTTTGCGCTCGTTTGGAACTTCGGCCTGATGGCCATCACGGGTATCAAACTGTCCGTGCTGACGATGATCGTTCCTGTTTTTTTAATTGCCGTAGGAACCGCTTACTGTCTGCACATCGTCTCTGAATACCGCATGTGTTCAAGGCAGGCTGCGTCGCCGAGGGATGCCGCATATGCCACATTTACGCACATTACGTTTCCCACTGTTTTGGCAGTCCTTACAACCCTTGTGGGACTGGGATCACTGCTGATCAACCGGATTACGGCCATACGGGAGTTCGCCATTTTCGCATGCATGGGGATTTTAAGCCTCCTGATCATCGCCATAACGCTTTTTCCGGCAGTGATGGCGCTGATCCCCCTGTCCAAAAAGAAGGAAAACCAGACCTCTCCCCGAAACGGTTTTCTTGATCGGCTGATTGACAAGATTGCAGATCTGGATCTGAACCACCAGAAAATTACGTTTTCCGTCATCGGTGTGCTGGTGGTTGTCTCCATTATCGGGATTTTTAAAATTCCCGTTGAAAGCAATCCGGTTGGGTATTTTAAGGAAAATGCCGAGATCAGCCGGAACTTTCACGATATTTACAAAAAGTTGTCCGGTGCATTTCCCATCAATGTCACCATGGGGGGGCCAGAGAGCGATTTTTTTGAAGACGCCGGCAGAATTGCTGAAATTGCAAGGATCCAGAAATTTATGGATTCACTGCCGGGGATTGATAAAACCATTTCATTTGCAGACTACCTGATGCTGGTAAATTACGCTTCAAACCGTTTTGAGCCGGCGTACTACAAGCTGCCCCAGGAGTCATGGGAGCTTCGCATGCTCATCAACAGCTACCGGACCATGCTGGGTGAAGATATGCTGACCCGCTTCATGAGTCCTGATTTTTCAAAAGCCAACATCCTCATCTTAACCCATATTTCAAGTTCCAGGGAATTTTTGAAAACCCGCAAGAAAATACTCGATTATGCAAACGAAAATTTTTCAAAAGATATCGCCTGGGAAGTGACCGGGTTCGGAATGGTGATTTCGGAGAGCAGCCACCAGTTGACAAGCGGACAGATCAAAAGTCTGTCTATTACCATGATTATTGTTTTCGGAATCATGTTCATTCTGTTTCTGTCCAGCAAGGTCGGTCTGATTTCCATTGTGCCCAATTTGTTTCCGATTATCGTAAACTTTGGCATCATGGGATGGTTCGGCGTTGAGCTTTCCATGTTCACCAGCCTGATTGCCAGCATTGCCATTGGTTTGGCAGTGGATGATACGATTCATTACCTCGTTCGATACAACCGGGAATTCAGAAAAGATCTGAATGACCGGCGGGCCTTGCGAGAGACGCTCCGGGAAATCGGTCGTCCCATTATCTTTACGACCCTGACCATCAGCGTCGGATTTTCGATTCTCACCCTGTCCAGCTTCAAACCCACCGCCATATTCGGGACCATGATGGCTGTCACCATGGTTTCGGCGCTGGTGGGTGATCTGATTCTGCTGCCGTCCTTGTTGACGCATGTTGAACTGGTCACCTTGTGGGATCTGGTGCGCCTGAAATTGGGCAAAGATCCTGGGTTCGGTATTCCGCTCTTCAATGGATTGTCGCGGACACAGATTCACTATATCATCATGGCGGGAACGCTTAAAAAAATCGATGCCGGTGAAGTTCTCTTCCACAAAGGGGCTTCAAGTGATTCCATGTGTGCCATCATTTCAGGAGCAATGGATGTGGTTGAACTTGAGGATGCGAATGAACCCATGCAGGAGCTCGGCGTTTACAAGCAGTTGAACCGGGCCAAAACAGGCGATATCCTGGGTGAAATGGGTTTGCTGCGGAATATGCCCCGTTCTGCAACGGTCATTGCCGCGGAGCCGAGTGAATACTTGGAAATCAACCTGAAAATGATCAAGCGCCTGCAGTGGCTGTATCCGCCCACGGCGAATCGATTCTTTATGAATCTGATGACTATTTTGTGTAACCGCATAGAGATGGTCAGCAGCAATTTTGCATGCGAAAGCATTAAAGATGATTTAACCGGCTGGTATAACCGAAGAGGATTTGCCGGTGCCCTGGAAACAGAGATGAACCGGGCAAGGCGATACAAGAAAAATCTTTCCCTTTGTCTTATGGGCATTGATCTTGAAGTGGCTGATCTCACAATGAGTTATGAGATTAAAGATCGCAACCTGCGTATGATCGGACAGAACCTTTCCAAATTGATCCGGCAGTGCGATGCACTGGGGCGGCTTGATGCGGAAACGTTTGCACTGCTCATGCCGGAAACATCGACGGAGCAGGCCGAACCGGTTTGCAGCCGTTTACGAAGGCTTTTGATGGAAAAACGCATGGATGTCGACGGCATCCATATGAATGTCGTGTTAAGTATCGTGGGGATGGATGGCCGGTCTGGTGAGACGGCGATGGAAATGCTGGATCGATCCGAAAAAAGCTTCGCCAATACGAAAAACAGCACGAACCCTTAGAGCGGACGTCAGCGTAACGTTCCGGTATTGGGGCTGAACCGCAACAGCGAGCGCTAACCCCGCGGCTTGCTGCGAGGAATGTTCAATTTTTATTGACATACGTCTTAGCTTTTTTTATGTTGGGCCAACGATTCGAATATTTACTAACTAATCAAAGCGTTAGCCGAACAGGCAATCGCAAACATGTCTGCTTTTTTTCTCTCGAATCCCTGGGCCCTCGGCCCCTAGAACCCTGGTGGAGTTGCAAGCGAAAAAGTGATAAATTCAATGGATCAAATAAATTGCAGATGATCCTGAACTCTTGACCTGGAGAAATAAAATGCCTGATATGGATTTGTTAAAGGATAAAAGCGTGCTGATCGTGGATGATGAGGAGGATGTGCTTGAGTCCCTAAACGACCTGTTGGATATGTGCCGGATCGATAGTGCTCCCAATTTTGAAACCGCTGAAAAATTTCTATCCAAAAACAGATACGATGCGGCGATTTTTGACATCATGGGCGTCGACGGCTATAAACTCCTGGAGATCGCCATACAAAAAGAGATTCCCGCCTTGATGCTCACGGCGCATGCCCTGACGCCGGACAGTCTGATCAAATCCATAAAGAAAGGCGCCGGCGCCTATTTGCCCAAAGACAAAATGGTTGATATTGAGGACTATCTTGTCGACCTGCTTAAGGCAAAACAAGCCGGCCGTAAAAGAGACGGTGCCTGGTTTTCGAGACTAAAGCCTTTTTTTGATCGAAAATTCGGGGAAGGATGGCGGGAAAAAGACCGGGAGTTCTGGCGAGATTTTGATAAAACCCACATGGTTTCAAGGGACGAGCTTGAAAAACTCTTATAGTATATCGCTATATTGAAGGGCTTAATTTATTCCCGGGATCGGTTCTAGTGTGAAATGATCTATTGAGTATCTGTATAATTCTTTTCATGGCGATCTTATTTCACGATCGCCATGTTTTCTTCTATGTGCCCGAACCTGCCTAATACCGGCGAATGCCCTAAAAAGATCATCCGGTGCAACCACTGCCGTCAGCCTGAAGACGGCATATGCATCCGGTTTTTCAAAGTTCCAGGTGACATTTTCCATAGTTGCTTGATACTGGTCACTGGATGCTGGATAGTTGATGCTGGAGCTGGCAGCTTCTCGTTTCCATGCTCCGCATGGGAATGCATATCTGAGCTGGTCACTGGATGCTGTATACTAG